>JAILNY010000075.1 GCA_024691105.1 Treponema sp.
TATTTATCCTCACAGCTACGTTCCGGAATGCAATCAACTCATGATTCCTTTTCTGACACTTGTTTCGAATGCCGAATTGTCGCGCAACCCGACTGTAAAAGAGGAAATTGAATCTGCCGGACTTAAAAATGTAAATGCCGGAATGTATACATATCCTGTACATCAGGCATGCGACATTCTTTTCTGCAAGGGAAACATCGTTCCTGTCGGAAAGGATCAGCTTCCTCATCTTGAAATGACACGTACAATTGCAAGCCGCTTTAACAAAAAGTTCTGTACAGATATGGGAAAAGAACCTGTATTCCCGGAGCCACAGGCATTGCTTTCTAAGACACCAATGATTCTCGGCCTTGACGGCAGTCAGAAAATGTCAAAGTCTCGCGGAAATGCCGTAATGCTTAGTGCAACAGAAGATGAAACTGCAAAGCTTATCAAAAAGGCAAAGACAGACGCTGACCGCAACATTACATATGATCCTGTAAACCGCCCCGAAGTTGCAAACCTTCTTATGTTAATCAGCCTTTGTACAGGAGAAGAACCTTCTGCAATTGCTGCAAGAATCGGTGAGGGCGGTGGCGGAATGCTTAAAAACACTCTTACAGAAGCACTCAACGAAAAGCTTCGTCCGCTTCGCGAAGAGAGAAAACGCCTTGAAGCAGATCCTGAATATATCAGAAAAGTGCTGCTCGATGGCGCTGCAAAAGCACGCGAAATCGGTATTAAAACACTCGAGGAAGTTCGGGATGTTATGAATATGATGATATAATTGATTTGAAGCCGGCAGCAATTTTGCCGGCATTTTTTTTCTGCTGCGGCCCGCTCGTTTTTTACTGCGAAAGATTTTTTGCAAGATTTAAAAGCTTGTCTTTATCGTTCATGGCAGGGTCATCAAGAACTGTCTCAAAAAGCTCGTTCAATATCTGTCCCATTTTTTTACCCGCAGGAATACCTTGGGCAATAAGGTCGCGTCCGTTAACCTTTAAGTCTTTAAGGCTTAAGGCGCTCTGCTGCGTTTCTACAGATTTAATTCGGTCTTTTAATTCGATTAAGAGCTCGCATGCGGCGCTGTCATGAAGCCTTATCGGGGCGTTGTATTTTCCGTACATGTCGGCAAGCCTTAAGTCAATCAGGTCATCGATATACTCAAGTCCCACCTTTACTATAAAGCGCCTTACGGCCGCATCGCTCCATGAGCTTTCGTAGTGAAACATATGATTTTCGATTAAATGAGTAACGTATTCAATTTCGGCATTGCTGAATTTTAAGCGCGTCATAATCTGTTTTGCAAGGCGCGAAGAATGCTTTTCGTGGTTATAAAAATTGATAATTCGAGCACCGCATTCTTCGCGCTCGGTACGGGCAGCAGGCTTACCGCAGTCGTGTAAAAAGGCCGTAAGGCGCAAAAGCGGTTTTTCTTTTGGAGCGCCGTCACAGGCATAAATATTATGATCCATTACGTCAAAAACATGGTAGCCCCGGTCATCCTTTTGTTCACAGCCGCGGCATACTAATACTTCCGGCATAAAGATCTTTAAGATACCGGTTTCTTCCATGAGCTTAATTCCGACACTCGGATGATTAGAGCTCATCATTTTCATAAACTCATCGCGAAAGCGTTCTACAGAGACAGAAGCAACTTTTTTTAAGATATCTTCCTCGAAAATTTCTGAATATGTATCTTTTTCTATACTAAATTCCAGTTTTGCAGCAAATCTTAAGGCGCGAACAGGTCTGAGTCCGTCTTCCATAAAGCGCTCGTGCGGAACTCCGACTGTCCGGATTATCTTTTTATCAAGATCTTTCTGGCCGCCGTAAGGGTCAACAATGTGACCGTCTGCAAGGCTTGCGGCAATTGCATTAATCGTAAAATCGCGGCGGCTTAAATCTTCTTCGATATGTCCGCAGTATTCAACCTTGTCAGGATGGCGGCCGTCGGAGTAATCGCTTTCGGTGCGGAACGTTGTCACTTCAATTTCCTTTTTCATAAAATGAACGGTCACAGTTCCGTGTTCAATTCCCGTAGGAATTACCTTTTTAAAAATCTTCATCACCTGATCGGGCGTTGCATTTGTCGTAACATCCCAGTCAGAAACCTCTTTGCCTAAAAGCGCATCGCGCACAGCGCCGCCTACAAGATATGCTTCGTATCCGTTTTGAGAGAAAATTTCGTTAAATTTCTGTAATTCGTAAGGAATTTTTATTTTTTTCATGATATATTTTCTTTATGACAAATTATACTTTAAATTATGATTTTGAGTCTATAAAGTTTAAGTTTAATCAGTATAAAAATATTTTTATATTTACCGGGGGAATTTTTCCTGAGCCATCTTCTGCTCAAAAATTCCTTAAAAATTTTAATGTGCCGGATTATATAATTGCGGCAGATTCCGGGCTTGAAGCTCTGGATTTATATAATTCAAAGCTTAAAAAAAAGTATGTCCCGAACGTGATTTTAGGCGACATGGACAGCATAAAAAATAAGCGTCTTATAAAAAAATATCAGGCCTTGGGAAGTCAGGTTGAATTTTTTGACACTTACAAAGATTTTACGGATACGGAACTTGCACTGATTCTTGCAAAAAAAGTGAGGGAAGGAAAATCTCTCGTCACTTTAATCGGGGGCTCGGGCGGCCGCATCGACCACCTTCTTGCAATTTACGATTTATTTTCAAGCCCGGTTGCGCCGGACTTTTGGCTTACAGAAAGTCAGGTTTTGACTTTTTTGCCGCGCAATTCTTCGGTTCAGATTACAACTTCTAAGAAAAACTCACCGGTTTCTGTATTAAGGACAACGGCTTCTAACAGGGGCGGAAGGGTAATAAGTTCTGGGCTTGAATGGGAAGGACCTCTTTTTAGAAAATGCGGC
Source organism: Treponema sp. (assembly GCA_024691105.1). GTDB lineage: Bacteria > Spirochaetota > Spirochaetia > Treponematales > Treponemataceae > Treponema_D. The sequence goes on from JAILNY010000075.1 coordinate 2,867, forward strand.
GTTCCAAGTCTTTCTAACGAGGTTAGCGCAAAATCTTTTAAGGTACGCGGTTCTGATTTGTCGCGAGGTTCTGGACTTCCGCACGGTTCTGATTTGCTTACGGCAACTCTTACTGCAAAGGGCGCTTCTTTTGTAATTGCATCCGATTATACGACTTTAATTAAGATAGTTGAATAAAACCACTATTTTTTTTATTATTCATTCATTGTGTTATATCGATACGGCAAAGATAAAAATGGCAGGCCTGTAAAAAAGGCCGTTGTATATACAAAAGAAGAACATCTCATTCCGCTTTATAAAATAGATCCTGATGCAATGCGCATTGTTCAGCGCTTAAAGGATAACGGATTTACAGCTTATATTGTCGGCGGTGCTGTGCGCGATCTGCTTGTTGGTAATACTCCAAAGGATTTTGATATTGTAACAGATGCAACTCCATCTAAGATTAAGCGCATTTTCAGAAACTCGCGCATTATCGGAAAAAGATTCCGTCTGGTGCATGTAATTTTTGGACTTAAGATTTTTGAAGTAAGTACCTTCCGCTCGACAGTTGACGGTTCTGTCGGAAACAGTTTTGGTACTATTGACGAAGATGTAATGCGCCGTGATTTTACAATTAATGCTTTGTATTACGACCCGATTCAAGAGCATGTAATTGATTACGTAGGCGGCGTTCGTGATATTAAAAAAAGTGTTCTTCGTCCGGTAATTTCAATTGATAAAATTTTTGTCGAAGACCCTGTCAGAATGCTTCGCGCAATCAAGTATTCTTCTACGACCGGCTGCCAGATGTCGTGGGCATTACGCCGCAAAATAAGACATTCGGCGCATCTTTTGTCACCGATTTCTCCGTCGCGTCTTACAGAAGAAATGCTTAAGATTATAAATAGTTCTCACTCATTTGAAATCGTAAGCGAATGTCTTTCGACTGACCTTTATATGTATCTTCAGCCTGCAGCAACTGCAATGATGTATAACGATAAGGCCTTTGAAAAAAATTATCTTATGCATTTAAAAGAGCTTGATAAGCTTGTTTCAGAAAACAAAGAAGCACGTCTTGGAAAAAAACTTGTATTTTTGATTAAAGATTTTATACTGACTCTTACAGACTGGAAAAGAGAAATTTCAAATTTAAGTTCGGTTGGTGAACTTTACGTTAAAACCTGGACAGAGTGCCGTAACTTTGTTCTTCCGATGAATCCTCAGAGAACAGAGCTTGAGTTTGCAATCAGGACGGCATTAAGAGAAATCGGCGTTTCTATAAAAATTCCAAAAAAATGTCAGAGCCAGAGCGAGCACTCACAGCCCGTTAGTCAGCAAGAGCACAGTTCGCGAAACAAAAAACGAAGCAACAGAAACGGCCAGAGTAAACAGGTGAATAAAAATATAGAGCAGTAATTTTCTGACCCGTCGTTTTAAGATAAAAAAACTTGCAAGATTCAGCGAAATCGTAAGTATTGAAAAAACACCTTCGATTACTGCGGCAATTGCAATCAGGTTTAAAACAAGGCTTTGGGTTTTATCTAAAAATTCCTGGTAATTTCCGACAAAGTAGAGCAAAAGCAGGCTTGAAAGAATCAAAAAGAAAAAAAACGTCATTCTTATTGAAATTCTGAAAAAATAGTAGATGTAAGAATTTGATTTGTGTATTGCGTTTTTAGTCTTGAAGTCTGCTTTATTATTTTGTATCATCAATTTATATTTTATAGAAATGATTTTAAGGTGGTCAAGGGGAAGATTATGAAAAAAGCTTCGAGTTTTTTTGCATTTTTGATTATCCTGCTGATTGCAGCGGGAGCCTGTTTTTATATTGGATATTCACCGTTAAAACTCAAGCATGACACGGTCGGAGTTGTGGTTTCTAAAACGAGCGGGGTTTCTGAAAAGCCGGTTGAACGCGGCGTCTTTCAGTGGAACTGGCAGTTTTTAATTCCGACAAATGCAAAGCTCAGGACTTTTTCTCTTAAGCCATTCACATACAAAGTCGTAAAGTCTGGAATCCTTCCGTCAGGAGATGTTTATTCAAAACAGCTTAAAGAAGTTCCGGATTTTAGCTATTCTCTTACTTTTAATGTTGAACTTTCCTGCAGCGGAAAGGACTGTGTTGAACTTGTAAAAAATTCTGCGATTGCAACGGACTCAGAGCTTCAGCAGCGTCTTGCCGTTTTATCTGAAGAAATTGTAGAAAAAGTATTTGATGCATTTATGAAGCAGGTTGTAAATGGCCAGGCGATTGATTTTGAAAAAGCCGAAAGTGATGTAATTTCAGAGTATTCAAAAAAGAACGTAAAGGTTGCAATGGTTTCTGTTACAGACCGAAAGCTTCCTGACGTTGAATTATATAACACGACAAAAAAAATGTATGTTGAATATCTTGCAAAGGTTGAACGCAGCTTAAATAGTTATGCAGAAACTCAGGCAAAAGAGATTTCTGATTATACAAAAAATCTTGATAAGCTTGAAAAATTTGGCAAGGTATTAAAAGACCATCCGGAGCTTGCAGAGTTTTTAAAATCTTCAAAGGACATGAATGAAACATTAAAGACAATTTATTCATTTCAGTAAACGGAAAAATATGATGAGAAAATTATGCGCAGTCCGCGGTGCAATTACTGCGGAAAATACAAAAGAATCAATTCAGGTGCAGACTGTGCGCCTTTTAAAAGAACTTATCGAACAGAACGGCTTACGCAAAAAGGATTTTGTTTCGATTCAGTTCAGTATTACAAAAGACCTTGATGTATTAAATCCAGCAACGGCATTGCGTCTTGGAAAAGACGATCTGCCTTACGATTTAAGTTCAATTCCGCTTTTCTGCACACAGGAAGCATATATAAAAGGCGGGCTTGAATGTGTAATCCGTGTACTTGTTACAGGCTATTTTAAAAAGCCGCATCATTTAAAATTTATTTTTCTCGACGGTGCAAAAGTTCTCCGCCCGGATATTGTTGAACAGGAAAAATAAAAATGAAAATCTGGATGATTTCAAGAGAATACGCAGGAATTGCAGAAGCAGGCGGTGTAAAAAATGTAGTCTGTTCTTTATCAGAAGAGCTTTCTGCTTCTGGAAATTCAATCACGCTTTTTATTCCTGAATACGGCTGTACGGATTTTTCAAAGATTTCCTGCCTTGATAATTTTTCTGAAGGCCCGTTTAAAATTATAGTCGGCGATAAAACAACAGATGTTTCGTTTGCCTTTGGAAAATGCGGCGATATAAATGTTATCTTTGTAAAAAGTGAATGGTACAAAGAAAAGAATAATGTTTATACCTATTGTCAAAAGGATTTAGAAAATAATTCCTTAAAAAATAATCCCTGCGCAAAAATCGGAAACGGTTATGCAGATGCAATGTATCTTGATGTTCTTTTTCAAAAAGCGGTCTGCGTATTTGCAAAAAATATAAAAAGCGCGCCGGATGTAATTCACTGTCATGATGCATGTACGGCTTTGCTCCCGGCTTTTGCAAAGGTTTTGTATCCAGAAAACTTTAAGCAGACAAAGTTTGTAATTTCTATTCATAACGCGGGACCGGCTTATCATCACGAGTTTGAAAACCTGGAGCAGGCGCGCTTGTTTACTGAGCTTCCGATAGAAGTTTTAAAAAACGGATTGAACGGCAAGCGTGTTGAACCTTATGTCGTTTCAAGTGACTATGCAAAGCTTTCGACTGTTTCTTATGATTATGCAGATGAGCTTTTAGATCCCAAAAATAAAAACACAGACGGACTTTCTAAAATCTTTTCTTCAAAAAATATACCGATTGACGGTATTACAAATGGAATTGATATAAGCCGCTATTCACCTGAGCATAAAGAAATTTCTTTACTGCCTTTTGAGTTCAGTCCTGAAAAAAAACAGCTTGAAGGAAAATATCTTTGCCGCCAGTACTTAATCAGTAATTACGCAAAAAAATCTGATAACTGTATTTCGATTGGCGGAGAAAAAATCAGGAAGGCCGGATTTCTTTTACCAGATGAAGACGGAGCCGTTTACATTTCTTTTCATGGACGACTTGTTCATCAAAAGGGAATCCCTTTGATTATAAATCTTTTTGATAAAATATTTTCAAAATTTGATAATGTGCGTTTTATTATAAACGGGCAGGGCGATCCTGTTTTGCAGGAAGAACTTTTTAAAAAAGCAGAAGAATATCCTGGAAAAATTTTATATTTGTGCGGGTACGAAAAAAGTCTTGCGCGCCTTTGTACTGCTGCCGGAGATTTTGCATTGTTCCCCAGTGAATTTGAACCGTGCGGACTTGAAGATTTTATTGCGCAGATTTATGGAACTATTCCTGTGGCACATGCAACCGGCGGACTTAAAAAAATTATTAACGAAAAAACAGGCTTTACATATTCACCAAATAAAGTCTCTGCAATTTTTAATATTTTAAGCAAGCTTATTAAGAATAAAATTAAGGACTCTCATTTTTATGATGAACTTATTTCTTTTGCCGCCTGTTATGTTAAAAATAATTACACGTGGAAGATTGTTGCAAATACAAAATATGTTCCACTGTATGAGTCGTAAAAAAAATTACATTTTTTTTGCTTTTTTTTGAGTTTGCTGCTTGACACAAATTCATAAAAAGTATAGAGTACATACATCAAAACTTGCTACCTTAGCTCAGCTGGTAGAGCACGTGATTTGTAATCTCGGGGTCGTGGGTCCAAATCCTACAGGTAGCTTTAGTTCGGGGAGTTTCCCGAGTGGTCAAAGGGGGCAGACTGTAAATCTGTTGGCTTAGCCTTCGTAGGTCCGAATCCTTCACTCCCCAAAAATCGAAAGGTGTTACAAAGTGTGTTTTTTCTAAGACTTACTTTTTAACACCTTTTTTTTATCTAAAAAAAATCTGCCGGTTATCTCCGGCTTAATTGCGAGGCAAATAAAATTTCGTGTTTCTATGAAAACGGGCTGCATTTTGAATGCAACCGCTGTTCTGACTGCTGCAGGCTAAGTCCGGGTTATGTATATCTTTCTCAAAGGGATTTGACAAGTCTCTGCCAATGGTTTAAAATTAGTGAACAGGAATTTATTGAAAAATACTGCAGATGGGTCGGTTATTATGAAGGCAAAGAAGCCCTTGCGCTTTTAGAGCGGAAAAATTACGACTGTATTCTGTGGAATAAAGAATGTGGCTGCACTGCCTATGGAGCGCGTCCTATACAGTGTTCAACTTATCCGTTCTGGTCATGGATTCTTAAAGATAAAAAGACCTGGGATGAAACTCAAAAAGATTGTCCCGGTATTAATAAAGGTGGTTTATACACAAAGGAACAGATTGACAGCCAGTGTGCTGCCTATGTGAATAACGAGCCTATAACAAGATAAAAAAGTTTTATAAGATTTGGGGAGAATGTTTTGAAAATTCGTTTTTGGGGTGTAAGAGGTTCTATACCGAGTCCTGTTCTTTCTGAGCAGATTCAGGCAAAGATAAATGCCTGTGTCCAGCGTATTACTCCGCAGGATTTGGAGTCTTTTGATTCCAGAGAGCGTTTTATTGCAAATCTTCCTGACTGGATTTACGGAACTGTTGGCGGTAACACACCTTGTATTCAGCTTACTACAGATGAAGGCAAAGAGATAATTCTTGATGCAGGTTCCGGAATCAGAGTAATGGGAAAAAATTCTAAGACTCCGGAAGATTCTCATTATTCACTTTTCTTTTCTCATTTTCATTGGGATCATATCTGCGGTTTTCCATTTTTTGATCATGCATATAATCCGTCAGTTACAATAGACATTTACAGTCCTTTTGAAAAGGCAAGCGAATATCTTGCTCTTCAGATGCCGTCTGTAAATCTTTTCCCTGTTCTCTGGGAAAATTTTTCGCGCAATTTTATCTTTCATACAATGGACGAAGAATCCTGCCAGATTATTGACGGCCTTGAAGTACGCAGCTGTAAAATGAGCCACCCTGGTACTTCTTTTGCTTATTCATTTAAAGAGGGTAATAAAAAGTTTGTTTATGCAACCGATGTTGAGCTTACAGAACTTAATGATGAAGACGAAGTAAGGGTTGAAAAAGTTTTTAAGGATGCGGATGTTGTTGTGCTTGATTCTCAGTACACAGTAGAAGAAGCTTCTCAAAAAGAAAAATGGGGACATTCTGCATTCTGCTATGCAATTGATTTTGCTGCAAAGATGAATATCAAAACAGTTTATCTTTTTCATCATGAGCCAATGTATGATGACAAAAAAATTAATTCAATTTTAAGTGCTGCAAAATGGTATTCAAGTTATATTTCTAATAATTCAGTTCAGGTAGAACTTGCCATTGAAGGGCTTGAAATAAAAATATAAATTTAAATATAATTTTATTACAAAGGTCTCTATGAAAAAAAAATTACTTCCACTTGCTATCATACTTTCTGTTTTAGTCGTATCTTTATGTGCCTGTGGCATATATTTAAAAATTGCAGCTGGCTCGGTTTATTCATTAACTAAAAACGATGTTACAGTTGAATTTGAAGTTACAGACAAAATGTCTGTTAAATATGCTGCGCGCCTTTTAAAACAGCAGGATATCATTGTTAACGAAAATCTCTTTTATTACTGTGCACGCTTTCCTTCTTTAGCGTCTGTTTTTCTAAAGGCATCTCCTTCTGAATTTAGTCTTAAAAAAGGTTATTACGAGCTTTCTTCAAAAATGACTCTCGCAGAAGTTTTTAAGGAAGTCTCTTCCGGTAAAGAAAAATCTGTCAAGGTTCAGATTCCGGAAGGTCTTACAATTTCTAAGATTGCAAAGATTTTAGACGAAGCAGGACTTTCTCATGCTGCGGATTTTGAAAGTGTTGCACTTACAAAAGGTGAGGCACTTTTTAATAAATGTGGTCTTGATATAAAAGCCAAAACCGTAGAAGGATTTTTGTATCCTGATACTTATCAGATTCCGGTTACTTATGACTCAGAAAAAATTATCTGTCTTATGATAAATAATTTTATCAATACAGTTCGTCATTATAAATCTACCGATGGAATCCAGGACTCAAAGGATTTGTACGAGACTGTAATCCTTGCTTCCATCATCGAGCGCGAATACCGCGTAAAAGAAGAAGCACCTTCGATTGCCGGCGTATTTAAAAACCGCCTTGCAATTAATATGCCGCTTCAGTCATGTGCTACAGTTGAATATATCATTACAGAAGTTTTACATAAACCGCATCCAAAAATCATTTATTTTTCGGATCTTGAAATTTCAAATCCTTATAACACTTACAAGTACCCGGGTCTTCCTCCTGGACCGATAAGTAATCCCGGTATCACTTCTTTAATGGCCGCCTGCCACCCAGAAAAAAATAATTATCTTTATTTTACTTTAACCGATGCAGGTGAAGGCCGTCATACATTCAGCTCAAATTTAAGTTCTCATAACAAGGCTACTCAGGAATTCAAAACCAAGCAGGCGGCAGGCAACTGATGGCAGCGGGTCGTATTTCAAGACGCACAATTGAATTACTTGCCGGCTGCGATATTGTCAGTGTCGTAAGCGATTATACTCATCTGGAAAAACGTGGCGGTGCCTGGTGGGGCTGCTGTCCGTTTCATCACGAAAAGACTGCCTCATTCCACATAGAAGAAGGTAAAAATCTTTATTACTGTTTTGGCTGTCATGCCGGTGGTGACATCGTAAAGTTTTACATGGAAATGGAAAAGGTTTCTTATGTTGATGCGGTTGTCGCTTTGGCTAAGCGCTTTGGAATTGAAGTCATTTACGAAGACGGTTCATATATTCCTGAGAAAACTGACAACACAAAAGAATTATACATCGATTTATATAACAGAACTGCTTCGATGTTTCATTATCTTTTAACCGAGACTGACCAGGGAAAAAGCGCTTTAGAATATATTACAAAGCGCGGTCTTACACTTGAAACGATTCAAAAATTTAAGCTTGGGTACAGTCCTGCTGACAGAAGATGGCTTAAAAACTTTCTTAAAAAGAAAAATTTTTCTGATGAATTTCTTGCAAAGTCAGGACTTTTCAGCAGCAAGTATCCTGATGTTACAATATTTTCCGGACGTTTGATGTTTCCGATTTTTGACAAGAACGGAGATGTAGTTGCGCTTGGCGGCCGTATTTTAAGCGGTGATGGGCCTAAATATATCAACAGCCCCGAGATGCCTCACTATAAAAAACGCGAAACCCTTTATGCCTACAATTTTGCCAAAAAAGCCATCCGTGAAAAAAAAATGGTTATTTTGTGCGAAGGATACATGGATGCAATTGCATATCATCAGTGCGGAATTGATTTTGCTGTAGCACCTTTGGGAACGGCTTTTACAGAACAGCAGGTAAAAATTCTTGTTCCGTTTGTTGACAACATTCTTTTATCGTTTGACTCAGATGGGGCCGGGCAGGCTGCAACCTACAAGGCAATTTTAATGTGCCGCAAGATGGACGTAACTGTAAAAATTATTCAACTTAAGGGCGGAAAAGACCCCGCAGAAATTATGCTGAATTTTGGTGCAGAAACCTTGACGAATTACGTAAACAGTGCTATATTAGACAATGATTTTTTATTATCTAAACTAGGGGAAAAATACCCTAAAAAGACGCCTGAGGACAAGGTAAAAGCTGCCCTGGAGTTTTTTCCGTATGTAGATTCCTTAAGTTCAGATATACAAAAAGAATCAACGCTTGAGCAATTTGCGCAAGCCTTTAATACAAAACTGGAGGCCGTAAAGAAGGATTTTAATAATCGTGAACAGGCTCGTTCCCGAATAGAAGTAAAAAAGACAGCGACAGGAACTCCGGTTTTGCAGGATATAAAACTCAATGCCGAACTCCGTTCAATACTGGCTGTAATTTCCAATTTAGAACAATTTGCACTTCTTCATGAGCAGCTTACCGTAAACGATTTTGAAGACCCTCTGGCGCGACAGTTATTCAGCATCTTAGAGGAATGTAACCGGGACGAAGAACTTTCAATTCCATGTATACTTTCACGCTGCAACGAAGATGAAGTGCAGAGGATGATTACAAAGGTAATTGCATCCAGAGAATTTGAAGAAAATAATCTTCAGTATGTAAAAGAAAGTATTCACATGATTAAACGGAATAGTCTTAGTCGTCAAAGTGAAAGACTGATGAATAAGATACGGCAATTCAGGCCGGTAACTCCGGATGATCAGAAAACTTTGGCTCAGTTTTTGACTGAAAAGATGGAAATTGACAAGAAACTGCAAGAGTAACATGAAAAAGAAAACGTTAGAAAAAAAACCTTCAAAAAAAATCGAAGAAGACGAGCAGGATATTGAATTTGCAAAACTTTTTGCCTTTATCAGAGATAAAAAGTTAATTACTTGGGATGAGATTAACGACGTAGTCGGAATTGAGTTTGCAAGCGCACAGATGGACAAGATTATTTCCATGATGGAAAAAAATAAGGTCCAGATACAGGAGATTGAACCTGACTTTGCAGATGACGAAGAGGATGTTGTAGTAGAAGACGCTGACGATGATGATGACGATCTTGAAAAAGATGCTGACGCAGAAATCGTAGAGCAGACAGAAAAAGAAGCTCTTTCTAAAAAGCGCCTTGTAAGCACAGAAAAAGATTCTGGAAGCGATGATCCTATCCGCATGTATCTTCGTGAAATAGGTAAAGAAAATCTTCTTACAGCAGAACAGGAAGTAACTCTTTCTAAGCAGATGGAAGACGGCGAAAACATTATTAAGGATGTTATTAAAGGTTCCGGAATCATGATTCCAGAATTTTACGCTATCGCTCAAAAGGCTTTTACAAGAATTGATCTTCATGAACCAGGCCGTCCTAGAAAAGAGATTAACGAAGAGATGGCAGAAAAGCGCCGTCTTAAGAGTTCTTACAGTGAATATTTAAAGCCTGTTCTTCCAGAGATGAAGCAGTATATGGCTCTTAAACGTAATCTTCACGAAATGGATCAGAATGAAAAGATTTTTGAAAACGCAGAAATCTTAAAGCTTAGAAAAACAATTCTTCCTAAGCTCAGCGAGACAGATATCCAGTCAGAAGAGATTGAACGCTTTAGCGAAAAATTCCTTTCTACAGCACAGAAAATTGATGAATATCATCATAAGCAGGAAAAGAAAATGAAGGAGCTTCGTGTTTCTGATCCTGTTCAGCTTAGGAAACTTGGTCGCCGTGTTTCTATCAGATCTGAGGCTGTTAAGCTTGAAAAAGAGCTTGGAATGAAGTCTGATGAAATCCGCGAGATTTATACACAGATTCAGAAGATTGACCGTAAGCTTACAAACCTTGAATACGAGTTTGAAAATACAATCGAAGAAATTCTTGAAATGGCTAAGGAAATCCGTCGCGGTCGTAAGATGATGGAAATTGCAAAGAATCATTTGATTAATGCAAACCTTCGTCTTGTTGTTGCAATTGCAAAAAAATATACAAACCGTGGACTTCAGTTCTTTGACCTTGTCCAGGAAGGAAATATTGGTCTTATCAAGGCTGTTGAAAAATTTGAATATCGCAAGGGTTATAAATTTTCTACATACGCAACCTGGTGGATTCGTCAGGCAATCACACGTTCTATCTCAGATCAGGCACGTACAATCCGTGTTCCTGTACACATGATTGAACAGATTAACAAGGTTGTCCGCGAAAGCCGTCAGCTTATGCAGAAATACGGTCGTGAACCGACTGATGACGAGATTGCACAGCAGCTTGGCTGGCCGGTTGCACGTGTTAAGCAGGTTAAGAACGTTGCACGCGAACCTATTTCTCTTGAAACTCCTATCGGTGAAGAAGAAGATTCTTCTCTCGGCGATTTTATCGAAGACAAGGAAGTAGAAAATCCAGCATCACAGACAGCTTACAAGCTGCTTCAGGAACAGCTTCGTGAGGTTTTAAGTACCTTGCCGCCTCGTGAACAGGAAGTCCTTAAGATGCGCTTTGGTCTTGATGACGGATATTCTCTTACTCTTGAAGAGGTTGGTCTTTACTTTAACGTTACTCGTGAACGTATCCGACAGATTGAAGCTAAGGCTTTAAGACGTTTACGTCATCCACGTCGCGCAAGCAGTTTGCGTGACTATATGGAAAACTAAATAGCACATAGACATAACAGGCTATTTATTATATATTTACAAATTATACCCATAGAAGAGGTTTTACTTTATGCAAATGACAGAAGTTCGTGATAAATTACAGTCACTACAGGAAGTTCTTTCCGAGAAATATGATATTGAAAGAAAGGTTGCAGAAGCACCAAGACAGCTTAGCGCACAGGATGAACTTTTAGCACGACTTACAAAAGAATATCTCGAAAAAAATGCCGTTTATGATGAATGCAAGGCTAGAGTTTCTTCTCTCGAAGTAGATCTGCATGAAGCAGAAAAATCAAGAGAAGAAGGTGAAAAGGGAATGGACAATATTTCTACTCACCGTGAATACGAAGCTCTTGATAAACAGATTAGCGAAGCTACTGCAAAAGAAGCAGAAGTTAGAAAAGAACTTGATAAAGAAAAGAAAACATTAAATGAATTGAGCGAAAATCTTAAGATGGATGAGGCTATGATTAAGTCTCAGAAAGATGACCTTGAGTCACAGAAGTCTGCTCTTGATAAACAGATGTCAAAGCTTAAGAATCAGCTTGAAAAGCTTTCAAAAAAAGAAGCTGACATTACAGAAGGTCTTGATACAGAAATCGTATATAAATTCCAGCGCATCATTCAGCGTAACAGCCAGGGTATTGTTGCCGTAAAGAACGGTGTTTGCGAAGGCTGTCACATGATTTTGCCTGCACAGTTTGCAAACGAAGTTCATGAAGGTGACAAGATTCTTTTCTGTCCATATTGCAGCCGCATTCTTTTCTATCAGGAATCTGATGAAAACGAAGATGATTATTACACAATGGCAGAAGCTGGAAGTCTTTCTGATTATGAAGATGACTTTGCTGACGAAAAACTTGACGGCGAAGATGATGAATACTCAGATGACGATTCATACGAGAAAGAATCTTCGGAATATGATGATGAAGATCTTGACGACGAAGAAGATGGTGAAAAAGACGATTCTGATGAAGATGAGTCTGATGAAAATTAGTTAATTTACAAAAAAGAGATATAATCGCGCAGCTGCTTTATGATGATATAGAACAGCTGCGAGGTAAAGTCCGGGCTCCACCGGAAAAGATGCCGGATAATAACCGGGCAGAAATCGGCAGTTGCATAATTACTTGCATAACCCGTGCTCTGACAGAAAGTGCAGCAGAAAATAACCGCATTACGCAAGTAGTGTAAGGGTGAAAAGGCGAGGTAAGAGCTCACCGGACTTTTGGTAACAAAAGTCGCTGGAAAACCTCATCTGGAGCAAGGTCAAGCAGCAGCTATGTGTTCCGGACAGTTATGCTGCGGGTAGACCGCTAAAGATTCAGGGTGATCTGAATCTCGGATAGATGGTTATGCGGATTAAGTCAAATGGATTTTCCTTTGACATTAGTTCAGACCAGAACCCGGCTTATGGTCTCTTTTTTGTTTTTTATAGTGGGTGCTATGGTTGTAGGGGAAAAACAGGGCAGCATTGTCCGAAAAAAAAGTATTTTAATCCCAGTTCTGTTTGCAATAATCGTTGCAGTTGTTTTACTGTCCGTTGCATCCGTTTTAATCTATCGAAAAATCAATAAGACAATCCGCGAAAATCCTTCAATTACAAAAATTCAGCTTTTATGGGAACAGCAGGATTATCTGGGCGTATTTGATACTTCTTCAATCTTAATCGAAGACAAACCGCTTAATAATACAATCCTTACTTACAGAGGTTATGCCGCATATAATCTTGCAAAGGCCGAGACAGACGCATCTCTTGCACAGAAATATATAAATGAATCAATCCGTTCTTTACGCATCGCTTTAATGAGTGCAAGAGAAAAAACAATTCCACAGATAAAATACATGCTCGGTAATGCATACTTTTATAAAAACGAAATATGTTCATATTACTACTATGCAGACCTTGTTGTAAAATATCTTGAAGAAGCAAAGGCAATGGGCTATAAGGCTGACGATATTCCTATTCACCTTGGAATCAGTTACGGACAGCTTGGCCTTACTTATGAAAGTATTTCCCGCTTTAGTGAAGCACTTCTTATCCGCGAGTCTGATTCACTTTTACTTTCAATTGCAGAGCAGTATTACAAGCAGGGGCAGAACGCTGCTGCAAAACAATATCTTTATCAGGTAAATTCACGGGCGCAGGATGACAATGTACTTTTGAGAAGTCAGACTTTGCTTGCAAAAATTTATCTTGAAGAAGAAAATTATGATGAAGCTAAAGAACTGTTTGATGCAGTTCTTGAAAAAAATGAAAATTCTCCTGATGCACATTATGGGCTTGGAGTAATTTTTGAAAAGAAGGGCGATATGGTAAAAGCCCGCGCAGAATGGAGAAAGACCTTAAAAATTGACAGTACTTATGAGGCTGCTTTAAAAAAGGTATACAGATAAATTGATATTGAATTTATGATAAAATTTAAATAAAATAAAAGTATGGGGGAAAAATGCTTTTCAACAATTTTATTTTATTTAAATTTTATCATAAATTCAATATCAATTTATCTGTATACCTTTTTTAAAGCAGCCTCATA
>JAILNY010000090.1 GCA_024691105.1 Treponema sp.
ATGTCATCAGCCATCATGAGAGTAACAAATACGATTTTAGTCATAAACGAATGCCCCTTAAGCTACAAAGTAATCAAGGTTTTTATTATGTCTGTAATAATCAAAATCAGGATCGTCATTGTAGGTTTTTCTGAGAGAACGTTTTTTTGAATGCCTTACTTGTTTACATTCAACGTTGTTTTCTTTGAAGATTGAATCTTCAATTTCACAAAAACATTCTCTTTGTTCCTGAACATTATAACATGAAAAATAATTAATTGCACGGTTCTTTTCTAAGCCTTCAAGGTATAAGTCTTTATCAATTTCTTCTACATTTAAGATTGCATCTTTATGGTCATGTTTTACACGAGGGCAATATCTCGATTTTTCCGCAACTTCTTTTTTGGATTCTGCTCTGAGGTATACATAGCCTTTATAAAAATTGCTTTTTCCTACGTGTCCGAATTTTACAGTTGCCTTAAAATATTTCATATTTGCCTCCATTTGTCACACCTATTAGAAGGGGAAGAATAAGGCAGAAAGTTTCCAAAAATAGAGAAAAACGATGTATAATAATGTGTAGTGAGGTCTTTATGTCTACTTGGCGTGATATTTGGCGATACGGAGTAATTGCAAACAGGTTTTATGCTGAAAATGAAGAAAAGGGATTAAAAGCTTTTAGAAAGCTTCATGAAGTCTATGGTACAGATGGAATGATACATTATATTTATGCAGAAGCCCTAGAAAGAAGAAATTTAAGAGAACCTGCATTAGAAGAATATAAAAAAGCAAAAGAACTTTTTCCAGTTCCACATTGGAAGTCAGTTGCAGAAGATTCTATTAGAAGGTTAAAAAGCAATAAAACAACCGAACAATATTTTAATAGAAATAATTTTGAACAATTACTCTGGTATTCTTTTCATAAAGTCTATGATTATGTTTATTTAAATGACTTTGCCAGATATGTCAGTCTCTCTGCTTTAGCCAGAGGTTCTTCAGAATGGCCGTTAAGTTTAGTAGATTTTAGAACAGTTTTGGAACTTGAAATAAAACAATGTTTTCCTGAAGTAATCAAAGAATTCGATGATGCCAATCGATACACTCTTAATAAAACTATCGAGAAACTTGAAAAACTTGGAAAGATTGATTCTCAAAAAATAAAAGCATTTGATAATATAAGAATTGCTGGAAATATTGCCGCTCATAATTTGTATGCAGATGAGAGTTATAAACTTAAAAATGTAAATAGTTTTATAAAAGTATTGGAATTTTTTAACGATTATAGAGAAGATAATTTAAATTCCAGTGAAGAAGAATTTACATATCCATTGTGTCAATTAACTCTGGATCAATTTCTTTTAATACCAGATGAAGAAGATATTAAGGAGAAACTTAAGGAATCCGCTTCAAGCAACTAATGCAAATTCTTCAAAAACATGATATATTATTTATCAGAAGGTGTGACATATGACAGACAAACAAATTGAATACACAGTTTTCTGCATCGAAAATGTTGCAAAACAGCTCGATAAAACCGGCTCAGAATTATTTCAGATTCTCAATTCCTCAGGTTTGCTCCATTCATATATTATTCCTTCATACGAGGCACTGCACACCCAGAGCAAACAATATATCGTAGATGAAATCGTTTCAGTTCTTAAAGAAAGGAAGCTTGTTGCATGAAAATCTATCAGAACAAGAGAAGTAAATAGAAACACGCTTTTTCAAGTGCACTTCAACTTAAATACTTCACACCATCCCGCACCCGTTCTTTCTTTCTTCCGGGTGCGCAACTTCAAAACCACAGCGGGCTTCGGCGTTTAATTCACGAAGCTCTTTTTTACCGTCTATGTAAAGCTGATAATCAATTCCGGTACTGTCATAACCGCAGCCTACATCGTAATCTTCACCAAGAGAATCACGGACAATCTGTTCACGCTGCTCGCGCGTTGTATCCTTTATTAAAATGCTGTGCATATACCCATCCAGCCAGCAAAAATGCATGCAAATAAAATACCTAAACCGACAATTACTGCAATAACGCGCTTTCGGCTCAAGGTCGTAATAAGACCAGCCGCAACACTTGAAATCAAAGGAAAAAGATTAATAATTCCAAGCACAAGACTGACAGTTGCACCTAAATTAACTGCCACTCCAAAATCAAACCATGAAAATACAGTACAAATAATAAAAAATAAAACAATCCATTCAATAAAAGCGACAAGACCTGGAACAAGTCCTTTTAATGCTGAATAAATCGTAAGAAGAATTCCCGGTGAAAATATGCAGATGAATAAAAGTACTGAACCGTCAAAAACTTCATTAAGAGTGAATTGTAATATTACGACATACGCAAGACTTATAAGCGACGCAACAAGGCCGCAGAAAATTGCATCCATATAAATTCTTTTTTCATTCAACTTATCAAACATAATTTCACCTCAACTATATTAACTATCTCAAATATACCATCAAAAGCATGATGTCGCTGTTACGGATTCCACTGATGCGGCTTGCCTGACCAAGTGTTGCAGGGCGAACCGCTTCGAGTTTTCCGCGTGACTCGCTCGATAAAGAAGGAATCGATGCATAATCAAAGTCTGCAGGAATCTTGAAGTTTTCCATACGGTGCATTTTTTCTACACGGCGATCCTGTTTTTCAATGTAGTATTTATATTTAAAATCAATCTTTGCTTCTTCCCAGATTTTTTCAGGATAGCCAGGATTTTCAGCATTAGGCTTTTTATCAAGCAATGCAACAATTTCGTCAGCCATGCGGTATTTTTCCTGAACGGCTAAGAACTGTTTTTCTGATTTTAATCCGACTTCGAAAGCCTTTTGTGTAAGGCGGCGGTCAGCGGTATCATATCTTAACTTAAGTCTATACTCGGCGCGCGCGGTAAACATACGGTAAGGCTCCTTCGTGCCGAGCGTTACCAAATCGTCAATCAAAACACCGATATAAGCTTCGTCACGACGGAGCACAAGCGGCGCGTACTCTGGAATCTTTCTATAATTATTAAAGCCTGCATCGCATTGAATCTTTTCAAGACGCTCTCCAATCTGATGAGCCTGCTTTTCAGAAAGTTCCCAGTTTGCTTTTAATTCTTTCTGACTGTAAGCAGGCTTTGGGCAGTACGCGCCGCTTTCCATAGAAGCCGCGCGCGCGTCAACCGAAGAATCGCTCGGACAAAGTGGGCCACATACTTTGATATGTTCACGTGCATAA
The DNA here is from genome assembly GCA_024691105.1 of Treponema sp. Classification (GTDB taxonomy): domain Bacteria; phylum Spirochaetota; class Spirochaetia; order Treponematales; family Treponemataceae; genus Treponema_D. The sequence continues at coordinate 3,209 of JAILNY010000090.1, forward strand.
AGTCCGGCATTAATTCCGGCAACAAGTCCCTGCCCTGCCGCTTCTTCGTAGCCTGAAGTTCCATTTATCTGACCCGCATCAAAAAGACCTGCTACCCTCTTTGTCTCAAGAGAGTTATAAAGCTGTGTCGGTTCAACGTAATCATACTCAACTGCGTAACCCGGCCGGCTTACAACTGCCTTTTCAAAACCCGGCATCGTCCTTAGGAATTCATCCTGAACGCTTTCCGGGAGCGAAGAAGAAAAACCGTTTAAATAAATTTCTTCTGTGCCCAATCCTTCGGGTTCAACAAAAATCTGATGACGATCGCGTTCTGCAAAACGCATGACTTTATCTTCGATACTTGGACAATAACGCGGACCGATTCCAGAAATTTTTCCTGAATACAACGGCGAGCGTCCGATATTTTTTCTGATTATCTCGTGAGTTTTTTCGTTTGTGTATACGACGTGGCACGGAACCATTGGGCGTTCAACTTTTTCTGTTTCAAAAGAAAAAGGAATTACTTCTTCGTCGCCATCCTGTTTTTCAAGCACGTCAAAGTTTACAGACGAGCGCAGAATTCTCGGAGGCGTTCCGGTCTTAAGACGACCGGTTGTAAAACCAAGTCGATGAAGATTAGAAGTCAAACCGAATGCGGCACTTTCGCCAAGACGACCGCAAGGCGCATCATATTCACCAATAAAAATTCTTCCGCCTAAAAAAGTTCCCGTCGTCAAAACAACTGAGCGCACAGGAATTACACGGCCGCGTTCTGTTACAACTGCGATTACCTTCTGTCGTTTTCCGTTTTTATGAATGCAGAAATTTTCGCGCGCGATTGTCGAAGAATTTTCAGCATCACTTTTAGAGTCCGCATTGCTGGCAAAAACATTTCCTTCTCTGACTTCGCCCGGAATCGAGCCTACCTCTGCGCTGCTGTCTGTATTAGGCGGCAGGTCCTGATCAGAGTCAGTCGTAAGAATATCGACAACGGTATCCATTAAGGTTGAAAGATTCGGTGTGCTTTCAAGAGTCTTTCGTGCAAGCGCTGAATAGACAAGCTTATCAGCCTGACTTCGCGGAGCCTGAACAGCAGGTCCCCGACTTTTATTTAAAAGACGAAACTGAATCATCGAGTGGTCAATCAGCTTTCCCATCTCGCCGCCAAGCGCATCTATTTCTCGTACGATATTTCCTTTTGCAATTCCACCAATAGAAGGATTACAACTCATTCGACCAATTGCATCAATTGACTGAGTAATAACTAAAGTTTTTAATCCCATTCTCGCGCAGGCTAAACAAGCTTCAATTCCGGCATGTCCTGCACCGACAACGGCTACATCAAAACAATCATAAAAACCGCTCATAGTGAGGAAAGTATATTATTTTTTTTCTGACATTGCAATTAGTGACTTGTATTGCGTTTTATTTTCATTTTTTACTGAACTTTACACCTGACATATAGCAAAATTAAAAGTCTAATATCTCTACTGACAATTCATTTAAAAAATGCTATTATTCAAATATGAAAAAACTTACTAAAAAATTCAACTCATCAAAAGCAATCGCTCTTTTAACAGGAGCCGCACTTATCTTAAGTGCATCACTTTTTTTATCCTGCTCATCAAAAAATAAAACAGACAGCAGCACAGCAGACGGCACACAAAAAGAAGAACGCCCGCAATGGCAGCCTTCTGCAGAAAAAATCTGCGTCGTTTTTGGATATGGTTATAACTCGGAAGAATTTGTAAAAACAGAAATTGAACGCTTAGAAAAAAATTTTGGTCTTTCTGACGGAACAGAAAATTCTGGACTTATCATTCCATACGTATTTCCTGATGATTTAAAAGTTGGAAACACAGGCCGCATTTCGCGCCTTATAACTCTCTTAGAAGAAGTAAAGGTTGCAGGTATCATCACAATCGGAGCACCTGAATACACAAGCAATACTCTTGCAACATTAAGAGAAAATTCCGGCGACAATCCGTTCCCGATTTATACACTTTTTCCTCAGGACGAAATTCTTGCAATTGAAGCAACAAGCGATTTTGTACTTGACAGAGCTGTAGAACACTCCGAAAATATAGAAGAGGTTAAACAGGAAACTGAGCAGACAAAGGTTGAAGGAATTGAAGACATCATCGACAATGCAATCGACTACATGCTTTTATTCAATATGCCGCTCAGAAGTAATGCAGAACTTCAGATTCATGTTGGAAACATTGTCGGAAGCCGCTATTCACTTAAACGCTACGTAGATCCAGAAACTGGACTTTCGTCAATCAATCACTTTATTATTGAGGAAAAAAAATAGCGTTATAACACTATGAATTCACTAAAACAGACAAACAGCTACTTAATTGGTTCAGACTCTGCAGTAAGTGAATTAGCAAAAAAAGAAAGTGCTGTTATTCTTGCAATTTCAGATTCTCATGGAAAGTTCGAAGCGCTCAAGAACATAGTAGAAAATTTTGGTCCGCACGCAGATATGATTGCTTTTTGCGGTGACGGCGCTGATGATTTTATTGAGCTTCTTGAATTTACACGAAAGAATAAAAAGTTCCAGGAGATTTTTCCACCGGTCGCCGCTCTCGTTCAGGGAAACGGCGATGACAATACTTTTCCGGTAAACTTTAATCCTTCTCAAGTCAGCATTAAAAAAGAGGACTGGGGAATTTATGCACCGCGCATGATCAATGCAAAGGTTGCCGGAATGAATGTTTTAATAACTCATGGTCATGTGTTTGGCGTTTACTACGGAATGAATCAAATTGAACAGCAGGCAACGCAGGACAAGGCAGACCTCGTTCTATTTGGTCACACACACATCGCAGAGCGCATCGACCATTCAACGGTAACCTTTATCAATCCCGGAAGCTGTGCCCTTCCGCGCCGCGGTTTACCGCCATCTTTTTCGATGATTAAAGTCCCTGGCGACCAGGAACGCATTACAAATACCTTCTTCGAAATCCGCGCATCTCTTTCAGAAGGAATTACATACCTTCCGTTTTCACCTGCCATGCACCGCTGGTAAGGCGCGCACAATTTGCCTGCCGCGCAGGTCGCAAAACGCGCGCTTCAATCAAAATCAATAAAAATTAGATTCAAGAGTAAAGCCGTAGCTTCCATGCCCCGGATAGACTGCAGTCTTTTTTGGAAGCGTCTCCATTATATGACAGAGGCTTTTCTTTATCGCAATTTCATCCCCGCCATATAAATCAGTGCGCCCGTAAGAGCAGTAAAAAACCGTGTCTCCCGAAATCAAAACATTTTCAACATCGTTATAAAAACACACAGAACCCTTTGAGTGCCCCGGTGTATGAAGCACTTTCCAGTGCGAAAGCGCATTCATAACCGCCTCAATATCAGGCGCGCACGCTGCTCCGGCAAAAGCAGAAATTATTGTCTCAGGCAAAATATATTTATCTAATGAAGCACCGTCGTGCAAAATAATATCGGCATCAGGAAGACCTGAAAGACACGATACAATTTCAAATTCATCTGCGCCGACAGCCGCAAGAAATTTATTTTGAACAAAAGCTGAATTTTTTCCAATACATTCAACATCTTCAGAATGTATTGCAACAGGAAGCGACGGCCATTTTTCTTTTAAGGTTTTCAAACCCATTACATGATCAAAATGGCCGTGCGTTAAAAAGATTCCGACCGGCACAAGACCCTTCTGTTCAACATAATCAATTACAGAGTTTTCATCCCCCGTAAGACTTGAGCAGGCAGGGTCAACAATAAACACAGCCTGTCCCGCAAGCGGAACAATCCATGTGTTTACGCCAAGTATTCCTGTTTGTACCGGTTCTAATTCCATTAAAACTCCTGCAAAAGCCGCGCGGCTTTCAGCGCGACCCCGCACTGATTTTTATACTAAATAGCTTGAACTTTCAGAAGAAGATGCCGGCGAAGAAAAACCTTCTGTATTTGCAGCTTTTTCTGCTGCTGCGTATGCTTCTGCATCGTCTTTTACCTGCTCGTATTCTGGATTTGAATATCCTGAATCTACCGATGAAGGGATTGTTTCTTCAGGAGAAGCTTCTTCGTCCTTCTGGCGTGAATAGCTTACAGAAAGCTTTCTTCCGCGGTAGTCATATCCGTTAAGAGCATTGATTGCTTTGTCTGCATCTTCTGTAAAGAGCTGAACAAATGAATAATTTGCAAGAACACGAATGTCCCCGATGCGGTCACGTTCAAGACCTGCAACGCTGATCAAAAGACCAACGAGGTCGCGTGGATAAACGCGGCGGTTACGACCGATTCCTACAAAGATTGTTGTTGCAAGAGCTTCATCAATCTGAACTCTAGGACGTGGTGTACGTGTTTCTGTATTCTCTGCAGCAGTTTCTCTTTTTTCCTGACGGAAATCATTTCTTGTGTTTTCTTTACGATAGTCATTTTTGCGTGAACGATCGTTATTAAATTCTCTTCTTGGTCTGTAGTGACTACCGCTCAATTTTGTAAGGTAAGCAGCAACATACATTCTTAATGTAAAAGGAACATTTTTTTTGTAAACCTTTTTAATGTCATTAAGCAAATCAGGATTTTCTTCAGTTTTTACTTTTTCAACTGCATTCTGCAAAAAAGCAGCAAGCTGATCTAAATCAATTTCGTTTTCTCTTCTAAAAGACATAAAAATTACCCCTAAATAAAAAAATTAATTTGCAAACAATGAAGCAATATAACCTGAACCAATCTGTTTAAAACCTGAACATAACAATAAAGGTGTAATGGACTCAGGAATAATTGTGTTTGCAATAAGTACCCACTTATAATGGCGGTTTTTCAATTCGGCTAATGACTGTTCAAAAAGTTTTCTGCCAATTCCAAGACCGCGGAAATTCTTGTGCACAAAAAAACTGGTGAGTAAAGCAGTATTTGGTGCATTTTTTAGACATGGTGCAAAAACAGCACAACCTGTAAATTCTTTTGATAAAGATCTGCATACAAATCCGCAGGCCTTTTCTCCAAAACCGTCTTCGGCTTTAGACTTTAATTCCTCCGATATTGCATGAGCAATTTCTTCAGGTAATGCAGCACAATAGTCTTCTGCAACAGAATCAAGACAATCTAAAACTTCTTTTCTGTCGCTTTTAAAATCATACGGCGAAAACATAAAGTCATCACAAAGTAAATCATCTGTTTCTTCTACTTCGCAATCTAATTTTTCAAGACCCCATGTTTCTCGCAAAGAGTTATACCATTGGTTTACATAACTAATAAGCTTTTTATTTTTGAAATAATGCCACTTTTTTTCAACCTCAGGATACGACTTTATTACATTCTTAAATCCTCTGAATACCCCCCTTCCAGAACGCAGCACTGTCAGCAAATCATTTCTGGCAATCGGTGAACGAAGCTCATTTACAAATTCTTCCATAATAGAAAAGCCATCTTTAGAGCTCCACTCCGGAAGCTCGTAAAACGAATCTTCGTCACACTCAACAAAATTTGTTTTTTCTATCAATGAGTTTGATTCAGCGTCGACAGCAAATTTTTTTTCCTGATTTTCAAGAGCAGAAATAATTGAATCTACCAGCTCGTCCGTTAATTCAAACGTCATAAACTAAAACCGTTATTTAATATTCTTTAAATCACCACGATTAGAAATTACTTTGCTGATAAGTCCATATTCCAATGCCTCATCTGCACTAAGCCAGTAATCGTGGTCTGTATCTTTCTGAATCTGCTTTAATTCTTTTCCAGTTGCTTCTGCAATAATCTTATTTATCTTTGCCTTTGTCTTTGCAAGATTTTCTGCATGAATCTGAATGTCAGTTGCTGTTCCGCGCATTCCAGAAAGCGGCTGATGAATAAGATACTCGCTGTTAGGAAGTCCTACGCGGCGCTCTGCAGGAACGGCAAGCAGAATCAAAGCCGCAGCACTTGCAATAAGACCATTTCCAATTAAAATAACAGGACACTTTACAAAGCGGATCATATCAAAAATTGCAAATCCTGCAGAAACATCACCACCAGGTGAATCAATAAAAACATAAACAGGTTTTGCGCTGTCTGCTTCTAAAAGCAAAAGCTGCTTGTTGAATTTTTCTGCAAGGTCTTTATTTATTTCGCCAGACAGCAAAATCTGACGTGTCTTAAGAAATTTCTCAGAAAGTGCATCAGGAGTTTTTCCCTTCTTTGCTTCTTCCTTTTCTTCATCTAAATAAATTCTACTCATAGTAATAATATAGTAAAAAAAACGCCAAATAGCAACCTTAAATTACAGCGCCGCACCGCCAAAATTGTGCGGCATACGAGGCCACCTAAAATTACAGCGCTTTTTCCTTTGCCTCGTTCCAGAATTTGTCCATCTCGTCAAGTTTTCCGCTTACCATCTCCTGGCCGGTTTCTTTCATGCGCTTTTGAACATACGAAAAACGCTTATAAAACTTTTCATTTGTAGAGTTAAGTGCAGTCTCAGGATCAACTCCAAGATGACGCGCGTAATTTACAACCGCAAAAAGTAAATCACCGATTTCGCCTTCAAGCGCTTTCTGGGCATCGTCCGCTTTTTTAGAAGATTTCATTTCAAAAACCTTTGCGTCCTGCAAATTCTTTGCCTCATCCCGCGCAACACGCGCTTCTTCCACTTCTAAAAGCTCTTCTGTAATCTTTGCCTTTACGTCTTCTAAATTATCCCAGTCAAAGCCTTTTTTGGCTGCCTTTTTCTGCATCTTATAAGCGCGCAAAAGCGGCGGAAATCCCCGTGGAACTTCATCAAGAATACAGTCGGTCTTTCGGCCTTCAACATTTTCTTTAATTCTGTCCCACTGCGACAAAACCTGCTCACCGTTTTTTACAGGTGAATTTGCTTCTGACCGACCTTCGCTTTCAGGGAACACATGCGGATGGCGGCGAATCAGTTTTTCTGCAAGCTCGTTCAAAACCTGAGCAACCGTAAAATCGCCGCGCTGCTCATACATATAACTTATCATCGTCGCATTAAGCATCACGTCCCCAAGCTCTTCCTTTGCATGAAGCGAATCTTCCTGAGTAATTGCGTCGACTGCTTCAAAAACTTCTTCGATCAAATCACGCCGCATCGAAAGCGGTGTCTGCTCTTTGTCCCACGGGCAGCCTTCTGGACAACGCAGGATTTTTACGACATTATAAAGCCTCTCAAATGCTTTTTGTGCCGTGTTGAATTCTCCCTTTAAAACCAAATCAAAATCAGGCATTTACGTTCACCTTTCCCCATTGTGCAATAAGTCTTGAAGGATCTGCGCTAAGCAAAACCTTTGCAAGCAAAAAGCCAGCCTTCTCGTAAACAAGGCTCATTGTAATTGAATCATCTTTAGAAAAATTACTCAAAACATAATCTGCAATATTTACGTTGTCAGGTTTTCCGATTCCAAAACGAAGACGCCAGAAATCTGCAGTTCCTAAAATCTGTTTTGTCGAACGCAGCCCATTATGGCCTGCAAGTCCGCCTGACCACTTAAGACTAAAAAATCCCGGCTTAAGCTCAAGTTCATCGTGAACGACTAAAACTTCTTCCGGTTTAATTTTATAGAACTTACAAACCTCACCGATGCTCTCGCCCGAAAGGTTCATGTATGTTTCAGGCTTTAAGAAAAATATTTTTGAAGGCACCGTTTTTGGAACAACAGGCCCTTCTCCGTTTTTAGAAAGCTCCGGATAAAACTGAACTGCATAATTTACAAAGTCTGAATAATCAAGGCTTGCAATCTGTCCACGGAATTTAGTCTGAAAATTAAGCCGCCCATAAAACGGAAGACTGTCCGCAAACTGCCATGCTGTATTATGCCGTGTCTTTTCGTATTCTTTGCCGTAGTTTCCTAAAAACGCAACCAGCTGAATCATATTTTTTCTCCTATAGTAACGCGCTCTTGTCCTTCAAGATCTTTAACAGTATGAATGTTTTTAAATCCTGCGCTCTCAAAAATACCGCGCACTTTATCCGTGTGATACTCTCCGCTTTCCATCAAAAAAACGCCGCCTTCATTTAACGCATCAAACGCCATCGGAACAAGCCGGCGGATTATCGCAAGCCCGTCATCGCTTACACAGCCCGCGCTCACTTCCGCATCGACATCTCCGTCCAGTGCCAGGCGCGGCTCGCTTCTTCCATCAAGTAAGAGTTCTTCTACCATTGCGTGCGGCACGTAAGGCGGATTAGACACAATCACATCAAAGTCCTTTCTTCCGCACAATAAATCGCCCTGCAAAAAATCTGTTGTTGCCGCACTCTTGTCACCAAAAATTTTCTGATAATTTTTTTTCGCGACTTCAAGTGCCGCACTGCTTAAATCCGTCATCGTAAGTTTTAGACTTTCAAGCGAGCCGCGCCCCAAAGATGCTTGTGAAGTAACTAATGAATGCAGTACACTCAATCCCACGCAGCCAGAGCCCGTGCAGATATCTGCGATTTTAAGTCCGCGTGTTTCGTTTGAGATCGCCGCTGTTGATGCATTCGGCCCAGGTTGTAAACTGTTCGCGCTCGACGAGGTCTGCGCAATTGCCCGCAACGTTTCTTCAACTAAAATCTCTGTATCAGGCTTTGGAATCAAAACATCCGGCGTTACTAAAAATTCAATTCCATAAAATTCTTTCTTTCCTGTTATATACGCAACCGGAAGTCCCGTCTCACGCTTAGAAACAAATTCTAAAAACCGGGAACATTCAGCATCCGTTAAAACCCTGTCACGATGAGAAAGAATATAAGTTTTGTCAACATTAAGAATATGCTGCAAAAAACAGTCAACATCTAAAACGGGCGTCGCAAAACCTGCACCGCTCAATTTTTTTACAGCATCAGCTCTAACTGCGTTCAGGGTCATTTTGATTAATTATCCTGTTAATAATGCCCGTTGCTTCTTTTTGTATATACTGAACAACCGCAGGAGTTCCGCCCCAGCTGATTGCCTTTAAGCGTGCAAAATATTTTTGTCCGTTTATGGTAGATTCAACTTCAACAAAATCATCAGCCGGATCAAGATTTCTAACACAGTTTTTACACTGAGTCGTTCTCTTTCTGAAAATCTCGTAGCATTTTTTTCCGACACAGTCACGTTTTTCTTTTCCTAAAATTTCACAGGCATTTTTATTTACATACAAAACTTCGCCATCAGCTTTTGATGTAATGACAACCGCGTCAGTAAATTCATCCAAAAGCCAGTCCATATTTCTGTAGAACATAAACGACGGAAGAACCGACTGCCCGTTATAAATCTGGAACTGATTTTTTCCAAAACGTTTGCTGGAAAGAAGTGCCATATCCGCATTGTTGTAAAGTGTCTGATAATCCTGCGCATACTGCGGTGCAAGACATGCACCAATGGAACAAGTCACATTAATATCTTCCATCATAAACGAAAGATTTTTACACAGAACATCAAGCTTTGTATCAAGCTTTGACTTTGAAATTTTCTTTGGAAGGAATATTGCAAATTCATCTCCGCCCATTCGGCAGATTACATCCTGTTCCCTAAACGATGCATGCAAAACTTCTGCGACCTTTCTTAAAGTTTCGTCGCCTTTGATATGACCGTAAGTGTCATTAACCTCTTTAAAGTTATCAACATCAATCATTACAAACACGGCATTATGATCTGAACCTTGCGCAAAAAAATCATTTACGCGGGACTCAATAACCTTTCGTGTATAAAGACCAGTCAATGCATCTTTGTTTACCGCAAGTTCTGCTGCAAGAAGTTCTTTATTTACCTGCTTTTCATATTCAAGCTTTTTGATTTTTGAATTTATCAAAGCATTATTTACGCGGTGACGAAGAATTGTCGTATTGTATGGTTTAGAAATAAAGTCATCCGCACCAATCGAAAGCGCGCGCTCTTCAGATTCCTCTTCACCCTGAGATGTAACGACAACCGGAATATCCTTTGTCTCTTTATTCTGACGAAGCTTTTTTAATAGCTGATAACCGTCCATAACCGGCATCAAAAGGTCCATAAGGATTATCGAAATCTCTTCTTTGCTGTTCTGAATAAATTTCCATGCCTGCTCGCCGTCAATCGCTTCTGCAATATCATATTCATCCTTAAACATGTCGACGATAATCTTACGACTAAGTTCAATATCATCAACAACAAGCAGCAGGCCTTTTTTATTACCTTCAGATTTTTTTACTTTTACCGGTTCGCGATTTATATATGTTACACTTGAGCTTGTAAGGTACATTTCTTTTACAGCACCTTTTTTCATAAGCTCAAAAAAATCTTCCTTACACAAAGGCTTTTCAAAATAAAATCCCTGAACATAATTACATTCCATCGAACTTAAAATTTTAATCTGTTCAGGTGTTTCAACACCTTCTGCGACAACCGCAAGATTAAGCCACTTTGCAAGACTTATAACAAAACCTAAAATACCTTTTCCACTTGGTTTTTCAAGCTCGTTGCGAACAAAGCCCATGTCAAGCTTAAGAATATCCAGAGGAATTTCAGAAAGCATATTAAGCGAAGAATATCCCGAACCAAAGTCATCCATTTCTATCGGGAATCCTTTTTCGCGCAGTACAGTAACCGTCTTTATAATCTGTTCAGGATTATCAGTATAAGCACTTTCTGTAATTTCCAGGTGAAGATATTTTCTGTCAATTTTATATTTATTACTGAGTTCAACTAATGTCTTAGCAAGCTTTGGATTGAATATATCCGCGCGCGAAACATTCATCGAAACGCAAAAAGGTTTATTACCCATATCAATCCACTCGCGCATATCGCGGCAGACGCTTTCCCAGACAAACATATCAAGCGAGGTAATAAATCCGTTTTTTTCAAACAGCGGAATGAACGAAGACGGCGACATAAATCCAAGCTCAGGATTTTTCCATCGCACAAGAGCTTCGGCGCCTGCAACACATTCAGAAGCAAGCTCATACTTTGGCTGATAGAACACCTGAAACTCGCCGTTTTTAAGCGCAGTCTCCATCATATTTGTAATTGCAAGTGTATTGTGCATCTGCTGACGAATTTCATCTTCGTAATAAGCAACACACTTTCCATATTTACCCTTGATGTTTTCTGCGGCAAGCATTGCACGGTCACACATTGCATCAATTTCAAGTGCCTTGTCGTGAACAAAATAAACACCGCAGCAGATTTTCAGTTTTAGTTTTACACCAATTCGCGGAAGATATTTATTAAGACGCTCTGTAAGAATTAAAGTCTGCTCTTCATAAGTTTTTGATTTATGCGGAATCATGATATAAAAAATATCCGCAGTAAATCTTGAAAGCACAGAATCTTCACCGGCTGTCTGTTCAAGAAGTTCACCAATCTTGTACAAAATTTTATCACCGATAGAAGTTCCGTAAGAATCATTTACAAGCTTAAACTGTTCAACATCAATACAGACAATATCAAAATCTTCGTCGCTGCGTTCAAGTAAAACTTCGCGTGCCTTTGTCAAAAAATACTGCTTGTTATGAACCGGTGTCAAATCATCTTTGATAACAAGATTAACAACCTTAACAGCTTCTACAAGATCGATTGTATTTTCAAGACGATGCTTGATAATTTCCTGATTGTACGGACGCGAAATAAAATCATGCGCGCCAAGCGAAAGTGCTTTTTCTTCGTTTTCTACAGACCACTGATGATTAGATGCAATAACAGGAATTTTTGCCCAATCTTTTTCTTTGTGAATTGTCTTTAAAAGGTCATAGCCTTTTTTTTCAGGCATATCAAGATCAAGAATGATTGCAGAAATTCTTTTAAAATTTGTTTTTAAAATTCTAAGTGCATCAGAAACAGACGATGCAAGAATAACAGAATAATCAGGCTGTAACATTTTTGCGAGGACATTGAGATTTATCTTTTCTTCATCGACAATTAATACAGTCCTGTTATTCATAAAATTCCTAGTGTGCTCCCATTTCTGTTATGTCTGCTTTAAGCTGTTCTTCTTTTGCGTAAACGTTTAAAGCGTCGAGCATATCATCCATGTTTCCCATCATAAAGCCCGGGAGGTTGTGAGCACTGTAGTTAATACGGTGATCTGTTACACGGTCCTGAGGATAGTTGTAAGTACGGATCTTTTCTGAACGGTCACCGTTACCAACCATGCTCTTACGTGCAGCAGAACGCTCGGCATCTTTTTTGCTCTGTTCAAGATCAAACAAACGTGCACGCAAAACTGACCACGCCTTTTCTTTATTTTTAATCTGAGACTTCTGATCCTGCTGAATTACAACAATACCTGTCGGAATATGAGTCAAACGAACAGCCGAGTCCGTTGTGTTTACACACTGACCACCAGGACCACCGGCACGCATTACGTCAACGCGTACATCGTTCGGGTTAATCTGAATATCAACTTCATCTGCTTCTGGCAATACAGCAACAGTCGCTGTCGAAGTCTGAAGTCTTCCCTGGCTTTCTGTCTGAGGAACGCGCTGAACACGATGAACGCCAGATTCCCATCTCAAAGTTCCGTATACAAATTTTCCAGAGATGTTAGTTACAATTTTGTTAAAACCGCCGACTTCTGTTTCCTGATCTTCCATTGTTTCAGTCTTCCAGCCCTTGCGCTCAGCAAGATGGCAGTACATTTCCCAAAGGTCACGAACAAAAAGACTTGCTTCGTCTCCACCTGCTGCAGAACGGATTTCAAGAATAATGTTCTTTTCATCAAGCGGATCAGGTGGAATTAATTTAAGCTTGATTTCTTCTTCAAGCTTTGGCTGACGCTCTTCGAGTTCCTTTAACTCTTCACGAGCCATCTCTTTCATATCTGCGTCATCTTCTTCTGTAATAAGACGCTTTGCTTCTTCAATTCCAGAAAGGACCTTTTTATATTCATCACCAAGCGCACAAACTTCTGTCAAATATCCGTTTTCGCGCATTGTGTCCTTGTATTTTTTTGCATCTTTAACTAAATCCGGCGATTGAACGAGCTCTGAAACTTCCTTAAATCTCGCCTCACACTGCTCTAATTTCTTAAGTAAATCCATATCTTTGTATTATACATTTATTGAAGATATTTTTCAATTATTTACGCACTTCCTATCTTGCTAGTCCCCTGCACCCCCCTTTACAGAGTACCTACAATGCTCCTGTATAATCATGCCTATTGCCACAAAAGCAAAAAAAGGTTGCTAAATTCCACCTTCTACCACATAATTATACTAATAATTATTAAAATGGAGTTTATCTTGTGGAATTATAATCTTGTTCTGCCTGAGCTTGTAATATCTGCAACTTTTTTTATTTTCTACTTTTCTCAGCCAAGAATACCGTTAAAAATCAATAAATCTTTTCTATTTGTGCTTATTATTGACACACTTACCATTGTAACCGATGTAGGCAGCTCTCTTTGTCTTGAATTTTTTAGTACACTTCCCCCTTTACTTTTGCGTATAGAAAATATCGTATTTTTTCTGCTCTTTCTTGTACGCATCATATGCTTTGCATCATTCACAAAGCTTCTCATCAACAAAAACATCAAAAATTCTATTGTTGATAAACTATTATATTTATGGCTTTTTCTGATTGTTGTCATTGCAGTTATAGCAAATCTTTTTACAGATATAATTTTTTGTATCTCTGATAACGGTGAATATTCACAAGGACCGTTTTACTTTTTGCTTTACATTTGTGCATTTTATTATGTCAGTCTTTCTATCATTCAGACAATCATCTCTCGTAAAAAAATAAAACGGGATGAATTTGCAGCCATTCTTATCTTAAATATAATTTTATTTATAGGCTACATTACACGCATTATATATCCTAAAGATTTAATAATGAACTTTTTTACACTGGTTTCAATCATCATTATTTATCTTACATTTGAAAATCCGGTTTTATTCAAGGAAGAAAAAAGCGGACTGTTCAATAAAAAAGCCCTGACAAGTCTTTTGCAAGAGATGAATACAGAAACCTATCCACTGATTATTGGATTTTCTCTTCACAACTATAAATCTCTCAGAGAAATTTATAGTCATTCGCAGACAGATCATGGTCTCTCTTCTATTGGAATATATTTAAGGCAAAACTTTCCGGAATTACTGCCTTTTTATATTCATGACGGACATTTTGTTTTAATCGGGGGAAATATTAAAAATGCAGATTCTATAAAAAACGCAATTCGAGAAAGGTTTAATTATTCGTGGAACATGGAAAAAGATACAGATATTTTTCTCGAAATAAGCTTTATGCAGCTGGATTCCACCGTCATTTCTGACAACCGGGAACTTTTATGTACAACGATCATTTCTACACTTAACGATATAGAATCTAAGTCGCAAGTAAATGTTATTATTAAACCCGATGATGTCAAAAAAATTGAACAACTTTCAAATATTAAACGCGCAGTAGAAATTGCGGTAGAGCAAAATACAATTGAACTCTTTCTTCAGCCAGTTATTGATGCAAAAACTCAAAAACTTGTCGGCGCAGAATCTCTTGCCAGACTTCGCGATTCAAACGGCCAATACATTCCACCATTCCAATTTATTCCAATTGCAGAAAAAACAGGCCGAATAAATATTCTTGGCAAGCAGATGTTTGAAAAAACCTGTCAATTTATAAAAGAAAACGACATCGATGCCATGGGGCTTTCCTGGATAAATGTAAATCTTTCTCCAATTCAATTTTTACGCCGTGATCTTAAAAATTCGTTTACCACAATCTTAAAAAAATATAATGTGAATTCAGAAAAAATTCATCTAGAAATTACCGAAGAATCTATGATTGATTTTGATCTTCTTCAAAGTCAGATGCAAAGCATGAATGAATCCGGTTTTAAATTTGTACTTGATGACTACGGGCGTGGATACTCAAATATAGCCCGAATGAAAAAATGTCCATTTATAAATATTAAGCTCGATATGGAATTTGTATGGGACTATTTTAAGTACAAAGATAAAATTCTTCCAACTATGGTACAGACAATAAAGCAGATGGGCTTTACTATTACTGCAGAAGGAATAGAAAATCAGGAGCTTGCAGAAGCGATGCGCGATATCGGCTGCGATAATCTTCAGGGATATTATTTTTCTAAACCAATTTCGATAAAAGAGTTTGTAGAAAAATATGGAAAATAAAGCCGTTCAAAAAAAGACTTGTTGACGAAAAACGCTGCTTTCTGTTATACTTTTTCCTACATCGGGCCATTAGCTCAGCGGTTAGAGCAGAGGACTCATAATCCTTTGGTCCTTGGTTCAAATCCAAGATGGCCCATAGATTATTGGCTGGCGCAAAATCTTGTACCAGCCTTTTAATTTCTTAAAATATAAGGAATTAAA
>JAILNY010000098.1 GCA_024691105.1 Treponema sp.
AATTTGTGCTTTGATGTCCTTTGTAATAAGTCCCGAACCGTCTTCCTTATAAAGATGTTCGATGACGTCTTTCATTGTAACGATAGCGCGTGCAGGAAATCCGTATTTATCTGTGATTGTCTCAAGCGCAGACTTAGATGAGTCAGCGGCTTTTTCCATTCTGTTAAGCGAAACAATTTCTCCGACAATCTTTATTGCTCCAGGTGTTGATTCCTGTGCCTTGATTTTTGGATAAGTTTCTTCGATTGATTTGCCGGAAGTAGTAACATCTTCTATAATAACGACTCTGTCGCCGTCTTTGATGTTGTAGCCTAAGAGACTTCCTTTGTCAGCACCGTGATCTTTTTCTTCTTTGCGGTCTGCGCAGTATTTAAGTTCCTTGCCGTACAGCTTGCTGTAAGCGATGCAGGTTGCAACGCTTAACGGGATTCCTTTGTAGGCTGGTCCAAAAAGTACATCAAAGTCATCACCAAAATTGTCATGGATTGCCTGTGCGTAAAAAGTTCCAAGCTCAGAAAGCTGACTGCCTGTTACGTAGCCGCCTGCGTTCATAAAAAAAGGAGAAAGTCTTCCACTTTTTAAAGTGAAGCTTCCAAATTTTAATACGTTAGAACGTACCATAAAATCAATAAAATCTTTTTTGTATTGTTCCATAAAATCCAATAATAACGATTTGACAGTTTTTTTTCTACTATGATAAAATATAATATTATTGGAGTGTTTATGATTCAGAGCGTTGTTAACCGTCAAGTGATTGTCGGTGTACGCATAAATAATAAAAGTTTTGTTTCTTTATTAAATGTTCAATCCGAATATCCAAAGTCGCTGCTTTTGTATAAACAGGATTTTGTAAATTGTAAAATTTCTTTGTATGCATGTTTAATGCAGTCAGAAATTAAAATTGAAAAAGTCTACAAAATCGGAAACATTTCAATTGAACAGAATTATATCGATGAACTTTTAGAAAATGAAAATGAGAGTTCTGATTATAAATCTGTTGTAAAGGTTGTAACTTCTCTTGAAAAAAACGGCTATCTTAAAATTCAGGTTTTTATCGGAAAAAATAATTCGTTCAGGCCGTTAAAAATTTATGATACAAATATTTTTGATGAAATTGAATCTCTTGAAAATCAGCAGCGCGACGAAGCTCTCTTAGATTACGGTGACTTTGTTAAGAGCACGAGCGTAAACGGTCCTTCTTTTGTAGAAGAAGATCTTGCAAGAGAAGGAAACGGTATTATGCGCGAGTCTGAGGCTTCGGCGCTTTTGTCGGATTCGGATTTTGAGCATGCTGTTTCTGGCGAGCGGGATGACGGCCGCGCTGGTAGAAGTGCGGTCCGCGGAACGAATCGAGGCGCTGATGACGGCGATATGTATTATGAGCTTGCGGATTCTGCAAAGCGCACCAGATTTACAATTGGTGCAAAGCTTGTTGCAATTATTACATCGATTCTGATTGTTGTGGCAGGTTCAATTCTTGCGCTTGTTTCGTATTATGTTTCTATGGATGTTTTGCGTAATGCAGAATTAAATAACTTTTCTGCAAATGAGCAGTTGTGGACTTCGGCTTCTAAAAAAATTCAGGCAGTAGCTGATAACTCAATGCTTTTTTCTGGTATTTATTTTTCTGCTTCAAAAGACAAGGCTTTGCAGGAAAAAATCGTAGATAACTTTTTTGAGCGAAATACAGATATTGTCGAAGTAATTTTACCCGGCGATTTAGAAATTAAAAATAACAGTCTTATGATTTC
Organism: Treponema sp.; assembly: GCA_024691105.1. Classification (GTDB taxonomy): domain Bacteria; phylum Spirochaetota; class Spirochaetia; order Treponematales; family Treponemataceae; genus Treponema_D. Next base: position 1,752 of record JAILNY010000098.1, read on the forward strand.
TAATTCGATTACATCAGAAAGTCTTAGAGCGGGAATTTCTGCAAATAAAAATTCAATTACTGCTGCAAAGTCGGGTGTATGTAAAATAAAAAACATCAGTCATTATACAAAAGCAAAAACTGCGGTGTTGTTCTGCCCGGTAGAAGTTAAAAATGATGATACTCTTGAAACTTATTTTGACATTATCACTGTTGTGTTTACCACCGATTCGTTAGAAGATATTTGCAGTTCAAATTCAATTTATACACATTTTGTAATCGATGAAAAAGGATTTTTAATTGCGGGACTTGATTCTCAAAAGGTAATGACCTGCCAGAATGTCTGTGAATATCCGATTGTAAATAATTATTTAAATTCAACTGCACATAATGCCCAGATAAGATTTACTTATGACGATATAAATTATTACGGAGCTTACAAGGTTGTTTCTGATTTTGATTGCGCGGTTGTTACTCTTGTTCCGACATCAATTGTGCTTGAGCCTGTATATGTAACGATTAAGCGAAATGCCTTTCTTGCACTTTCTGTTTTATTTTTGACAAGTATTATCGTCTGGTTTTTTGCAAAGTCAATCAGTAATCCTGTTAAGGCATTGAGCGCGGCTGCATTAAAAATCCGTGACGGCGATTTTAACATAAAGATTAAACCGCATACTCACGATGAGCTTGGTCTTTTGACGACAAGCTTTATGAGTATGAGTAACGGACTTGCAGAACGTGCGCGTCTTATGGATTCGTTTGGGCGTTTTACAAACAGGGTTGTTGCAGAAAAAGCGATGAAGGGTGAACTTTCTCTTGGCGGTGAAAATAAAATTGTTACGATTTTCTTTAGTGACATCCGTAATTTTACTGCAATGAGCGAAAAGCTTACTGCTAATGAGGTTGTAGAATTCTTAAATGATTATATGTCGCGGATGGTAAAATGTGTAACGTCGACAAATGGTTCTGTTGATAAGTTTATCGGAGATGCGGTTATGGCAACCTGGGGAACTCCTCTCACAAGTGGAACTCCAAAACAGGATGCAGTAAATGCAATCCGATGTGCTCTGATGATGAGAGCGGAATTAATTAAATTTAATAAAGAACGTGAAAAAGAAGGTAAAAATAAAATTCAGATTGGGTGTGGAATAAATACTGGACCAGTTGTTTCTGGTCAAATCGGTTCTGAAGAGCGCATGGAATATACTTGTATTGGTGATACTGTAAATCTTGCTTCGCGCACGGAAAGTTTGAATAAACCTTTGTGTACTGACATTTTGATTACAGAAGATACTTATAACTATGTTAAGGATGTCGTTGTTGTTGAACAGATGCCGTCCGTAATGGTTAAAGGAAAGTCAGCTCCTGTAAAAATGTATGCTGTTGTTAATATGCCTGAAGAACAGGAAATTACAGGAGCGGGGGTTCTTGGTTTTAAGAATATGAATCAAGTGCGCGAAGTTCTTGGATTTGCACAGCCAAACCTTGATGGTGTTGATTTAAATGAAGACGAGAAAAAATTCAAGATTCAAGGTAAATGATTTAATCGTAATTATTCTTGCAGTTCTTCTCAGCGGCTTTTGTCTTACATTGTTCATCCTTGATATAAACTCTGAACAAAGTAAGGATGAAGTAAATATTGCAAAGGTATCAAGTCAGGAAAATATTTCTGAACGCCGTTTTGCAAACCGTACGGTATGGGCACGTGTAAAAGAAGATACTTTGATTTATAACGGGGACTATGTCAGAGTAGATCCGTTGTCGTCATCAGAAATTATTTTTGAGGACGGAACAAAAATTCTTGTTACAGAAAATTCACTTGTAAAACTTTATATCGACGAAGAAGGAAACTACGCAACTCTTTCTAAGGGTGGCGGACTTGTTGTTGATACATCTTCGGGTTCGTCAAAATTTTTTGTAGTTACAGACGAAGGAAAAAAGGTAAACGTTGAGACAGGCTCTCTCATGACGGTCGGAAATAATTCCGGTAATCTGGATGTTTCTGTTCAGAAGGGAAAGGTCTCTTATGATGATGAACACGGAATAAAAAATAGTATTTCAAATGGAGCGGGGTTTGTTTTAAAAACGGACGGTACGGTTGACTTAAAGCCGGTTGTTGTATTGAGTCCTATGGGAGATGAGCGGTTTTTAAATCAAAAATCTGAATTATATCCTGTGCATTTTTCGTGGAGCAAAAATCTAGCTTCGGTTGGAAATGTTCATATCGAAATTGCGAAAGAGAAAAATTTTTTATCGGTTGTTTATGATGTAAAAGAAAATGCTTCAAAAGCCGAGTGTAATATTCAACTTGAAAACGGCGTTTATTACTGGCGCTTGAGTTGTGACTACAGGGATGGAACCAGCACGGGCCCTGGCGCGGAGGGTGTCGGAAATGGACGCAGTGTGGCTCAGAGCGGAAAGTTTCAGGTCATAGACTGTTCAAAGCCAAAACTGCTTTCTCCTGCAAACGGAGAAGTTTTTTCTACACGAAAAGGAGAAATATCTGTTCCGCTTAGATGGACAAAAAAAGACAGATGCTCGTTTTATGAGGTCGTTATTGCAACTGATAAGGAACTTAAAAATACTGTTGTCCGTCAGAATGTGGAAAACGCCGGCGCTTCTTTTATGTTAAAAGAAGGAATTTATTACTGGAATGTTCGTCCTTTTTATACGGTAAACAGCGAAGGTTTTATAAACGAATCTTCTGTCGCAAGTTTTTCTGTTGAAAAAAAACAGCCGTCTTTACCACCGCAAATTTTAGCGCCCCAGAATAAGCAGGTGTTTTATAAATCAAAGCGGAGTTCTAAAAAAGCTGTAAGTGCCGGAAATGATAATATTTATTTTTCGTGGCGTGCAGAAAAAGATTTTTCAGGATACGTAATTACGATTTCGGATTCTGAAGATTTTAGTAATGTCATAAAAAATGAAAGACTTTCTGATAATTTTTATTTGCTTTCTCTAAGTGGTCTTGAAACAGAAAAAAATTATTACTGGAAAATTTATGCAATAACAAGTGACGGTTATAATACTGAAAGTACTTCTGTCTATAATTTTTCTGTTACGTCAAATAAAGAGCTTGAAGAAAAAATTATTTCGCCGGCTTATGGAACAAAAGTAAAATATTCAGAAGCTTCTAAAATGAATTTTATCTGGCGCCTCGAAGAAGCAGATTCTTATATAATCCAGCTTTCTAAGCGAAAGGATTTTAAAGATAATATTATTCAAAAAGAAACCGATAACGAAAATATCAGCGGTATTAAGTTAGAAAGCGGCGTGTGGTACTGGAGGGTTTTAGATGCGGATGAAAAGTCGCGCTCAACCAATGTCGGTGTGTTTACTGTTTTAGAGCCGCCTCATATTCCGCAGCCTGTGACTCTGCTTTCTCCAAAAGATAAAATTGTTTTACAGGGCGAAAAGACTTTGGTAGAGCCGGTTTCTTTTTATTGGACGACGGATGAAAAAATTAAGAGCGCGACTTTTGTTTTAATGCGTGTTACAAAAGATAAAAGACGCGAAAATGTTGTGTCGCGTAAATCCCTTGAAAAAAAGCAAAGCGTAACCCGGCTTTCTGCCGGAAGTTATATCTGGAGAATTATTGCAGCTGCCGAAGACGGAACAGATATCACTTCAGAAGAACGCAGTTTTGAAATTTTACCTCCTGCAAAATTGAACGCTCCGGTTCTTGTAAGCCCAAAACAGAAGTCGATTTTAGATACTGAGTATTTTAAAAGAAACGGTGGAATTTCTTTTGAGTGGCAGAAAGTTGCAGGTGCAACTTCTTATTCACTTAAAATTCAAAAGAATGACGGCTCAAAATTAGTCCCTGTGGTTAGCCAAGCTTTTACACAAGAGACGCTTTCGTATAAACTAAAGGATATGAGTCTTTTGAGTAACGGAGATTTTGAATGGACTGTAGTTGCTGAAAAAAAAGCTGATGACGGTTATTTAATTCAAAGCGGAAATATTGCAAAAGGCAATTTTTCTGTTCAGGTTCAACTGCCGGGAAAGATTCAGGTAAAGGATTCTGGTACACAATATGGTGAATAAAATTAAAACGATTGCCGCAGTTTTATTTGTCTTCTCGTATACAATGCAGGTCTTTGCACAGAGTGGCCCTAAACAGAGCCTTACGCAAAAAGAATTTGTTCAGACAATCGAATGGAAAAAAGATGCCTTTGCCGAAGAGTATGAAATTGAAATTCAGGATGAAAGTTTTAAACCGATTTTGACAAAGCGTACTAAAAATACAAAGATAAAACTTTCGTTAAAGCATGGTATTTACCGTTATCGTATTTTTTCTTTTGATCTTTTTGGAAATCGTTCCGGCGGCGAAGAATGGCTTACGCTTGAAATATATAAGGCTGTAAAACCAATAATTTATGGTGACGAAGTAAAGCGCATTTTTTATGAGAGTGGAACAGAGCTTGAGTTGACTTTAGATGTTTCCGGTTTTTCTGAAATGACACGTCTTACACTTTTATCTGATAATCGTGATCGTAATTATGAAGCAAAAATTATATCTTACGTAGAAAATAAATTTATCGGTGGAAATCATCAGAATGCAAAAATAAAAATTACAGCTACAGAATTGAGCGAAGGAAAATATTTTTTTCATGCCGAAAATCCTGGCGGACAAAAATACGAAGGCGGACGTTTTGAAATCCGATTTATAAACAGACCGGTGATTGTAAATTTTAATCCAGATGTAATTTATTCGATTAAGGGTGCGAGAACAGAACTGACTCTGACGGCTCAGAATGTTGATTCAACCTGTAAGTATTTTTTAGTGAGTGAAGATAATAAAAGAATTCAATGTCAGGTAAAATCGACAGAAAAACGCGATATAGATTTTTTGATTTCGCTTTATGTAAATACAAACAGTGCTGGGCTTTATAAAATCCGTGTAGAAAATGCAGCAGGTTTTTCTGATGAGGCAGAAGGCTTTTCTGTTTTGCGCACGATGCAGCCGCATATAACGGATGTTGCAGACGGATATTTTAAAGTGAACTCGTCTAAAAATTTTTCAGTTAAATTCAGCGCGACAGGTTTAATGGATGATACGGTTATTAAACTTGTTGAAGTTGATAATCCTTCAAAATTTGTTGCAGCAAAAAATTCACAGTGGAACGAAGACGGAAGTTTGACTGCAGCATTTAGCGGAATGAATTTAAAATCAAAAAGATATAAACTCGTTCTGGAAAACCCGGGTAAGCTTACGGATGAAGCAGGAGAGTTTGAACTTTCTGTAATGCAGGGAGTCGATTTGACAATCGGACTTGGTGTTTACAGTGGAACAATAATTTTGCTTTACAATGATTCACTTCCGGATTATACGCATTCAACTTTTACGCTTGGTGCTCTTGTTAATATTGCAGTTGTGCCGATTAAAGAAGCGTTTGGTTATGTTGGTTTTGGAATTACTGCGATGGGCTCTTATTGGGAGAGGCCTCATAATAACAGCAAAAATCAGATGTATTCCGGGCTTGGAACTCTTGAGGTCTTGTATCAAAAACCGTTTTTTGATGAGCGGCTCAGGGTGCAGGTTTGTCTTGGTGGAGGCTACTCGGTTTTTGGACACAGCGTGCTTGATGGAAGTGAGCGCGAGTTTGCACAATGCGCGGTTATAAAAACGGGAGCGGCTGTTGTGTGGTATCCTTTGCGGCATTTGTATTTTGAACTGGGCGCGGATTACTATCATTTGTTTGCGAGCGAAAATTATTCCGGGCTTGTGATTCCGCACTTTACACTCGGCGCCAGGTTTTAGTCATAGCGGGATGCCCGCCGCGATTTCACTTGAAAGATATGCCGGATTCTGTTAGTATTAGATGTGACAATTTTAGAAAAAATGTCATTATAAATTAGAACATAAAGCGGGCCTTGATAAATTCAGCCTGTAAAAAATGAGGTATTATATGGCTAAATATGCATTTTTGTTTCCTGGACAGGGTGCTCAGACTCCTGGTATGATGAAAGATGTTTGTGAGGCTTTTCCTGAAAGCGCAAAAGTTTTGGATGAAGTCAGCGCAATCTGGGGAAAAGATGTTAAAAAATTAATGTGGGAAGCTGACGCTGCAGAATTAAGCCGCAGCGATAACAGCCAGATGGCAATTACTGCTTCGAGCATTGCAGTTATGAAAGCTCTTGAGTCAAAGGGAATTACTGCAGGCGCTGCGATGGGATTTTCTCTTGGAGAGTTTCCTGCATTGTATGCTGCCGGCGTTTTGAGTTTTGAAGATGTAATCAAAGTTGTTGCAAAACGTGGTGCTATCATGCAGGCAGTCTGCGAACAGATTGCAAAAGAAAACGAAGGCCACACTCCTGGAATGTCTGCCGTAATCGGTCTTACACAGGATCAGGTAAAAGACATTGCTTCTAAGTGTGACAATGTTTATGCTGCAAATATGAACAGCCCTAAACAGACTGTTATCAGCGGAACATTTGATGGACTTACAAAGGCTGAGGAATTGTGTAAAGAAGCAGGTGCACGCCGCGCTCTTCGTCTTGCTGTTGCAGGACCGTTCCACTCTCCGCTTATGCAGAGAGCTGCAGATGAATTTGAAAAGGCAATCGCCGATGTAAAATTCAACGACCCGAAAATTCCATTGTTCAGCAACGTAACAGGAAAGCAGGCAACAAGCGGCGAAGAAATTAAAAAGAACGCAGTACTTCACCTTACAAATCCGGTATTGTGGACAGACGAAGAAAAAGTTCTTTACGACTTGATGCAGTCTTCTGGTGAAGAATGGAAAGTGTTTGAAACTGGTGTTGGAAAAGTTTTGAGTGGTCTCTGGGTAAAATCAGAAATTGCGGAAGGACTTGAATGCACAAGTGTAAACAGTGCAGAAGTAATTAATTCACTTTAATTAAATTGTACAGATTGAATTTTAAATAGAAAGCGCGCCGTCCGGCGCGTGACTTTAATGGAGGAAAAGATGAAATTATTGGAAAATAAAAAGGCTTTGGTTACAGGTTCAAGCCGCGGTATCGGAAGAAAAATCGCAGAAGTATTTATGGCAAACGGTGCCGAAGTATGGGGACTTTGTACAAAGCCTTCTGCTGCAAAAGCAGACCTTGAAAAATGTGCAGCTGACAACGGCGTTGCATTCCACGAAATCTGCTGTAACTGCGGTGATGCTGAAGCATTAAAAGTTTGCATCAAGGCAGCTCTCGAAGAAGCTGGCGGATTTGATGTTCTTGTTAACAATGCAGGAATTACACGCGATGGTCTTTCTTTTGCAATGCCGATGGAAAACTGGCAGGACGTTATCAATGTAAACTTGACAGCTCCATTTGTAATCAACCAGATTGTTTCTTATGACATGATTCACAAGAAGCACGGATCAATCATTAACATGGCTTCTATTTCTGGTGTTCACGGAGAAGCGGGTCAGGTTAACTATTCAGCTTCTAAAGCAGGTCTTATCGGTATGACAAAAGCTCTTGCAAAAGAAATCGGTAAGAGAAAGGTTCGTGTAAATGCAGTTGCTCCTGGATTTATCGAAACAGAAATGACAGAAGCTGTTCCGGAAGAACTCAGAAAAGAATGGCTTAAGATTATTCCTATGAACCGAGCCGGAAGCGTTGAAGAAGTTGCTGATGTATGTCTCTTCCTTGCAAGCGATTTGTCAACATATGTTACAGGTCAGGTAATTGGTGTTGACGGCGGAATGGGTGCATAATATACTATAATTACGCTGTTAAAAGGGTCTGTCTTTTATAAGCCAGACTCTTTTTTTTTGTTCAGGGGGAATGAGTATGAAAAAAGTTTTTTCAAAAATTCTGTCAGCAATACTTGCAAGTGCGGCACTTGCGGTATCTGCGATATTTTCTTTTTCGTGCACGGGGTTTAATTACAACGGCGATGTTTCGTTTACGGTGGATGCAAGTAAACTCGTCGACACTCCAACCGGTGTATCTGATTTTTCTTTGAACACATTTTATATCGCCGCTTATATTACTGGGGAACATAATGATTTTCAGATGATATCAGCTACGAATGTAGAATCAAAATATAATTTTTCTTTTGATAATATTCCTGTTGGTACAAAAGTTAATGTGCTTTTAAATATTTTTTATCCGCGGGATCCTGAAGGGGATCAGATGACGATCCCTGTATTATTGCGCTACTCTGGAAAAAGCGATGATTTTATTGTACGACCTGGGAAAAATGATACTAAGATAAAAATACATAATGTGTCATCTGGTAATTATGCAGCCACAATGAATCAGGACTACGTAACTTTTAATGGACGAACTGAACCTGTTGAGTTTGTTAATACGATTTTTTGTCGTGATGGCAGATATAAAATTTATCATAATTCAACTAATTATATATATTCAGAAGGTACCTGGTCTTATACAGGAAGACCTATTGCAGATCAGATGTTTCTTGCTGGGACGACAATTACTATGACAGAGTATATTTATAAAGATACATCTCATCTTGATTTAGATAATACTGGTTATGACTTTTGGAATGGCGGAGAGAATATCATAACAAAGGCACCTGTAACGCAGACCTTCTATCTTGAAGATGCAAGCTCTTCTATAACATTTAGAAGCGGTAACGGTG
>JAILNY010000131.1 GCA_024691105.1 Treponema sp.
CGCAATGTATTTTACATTGCACCAGCCGGAAATCTTTTTGTCACCATAGGTGTAAGTAATTTTAACATCATCATCTTCACTCTGACTAAGTAAAAGCTCTGTTCCATAATCAACGCGTCCAATATATTTTATACACTTAGAATCTTTATAAACATTGGCACGATCGATATTACTGATATAACATGCAAGATCAGAAATCTGCTCCGCTTTTCCAGGTCGACAGGAACAGAATAAACAAAACGACGCAATAATTACAAAAAAAGCTTTACTTAATTTCATCAGCTAAGAATTCCTATTTTTTAATTTTTTTTAATATTGAACTGAAAACAAGCGGATATAGACACACAGTCCATATCATTGTAATAAAATATCTTGCAAAGCCTTTAACTTCTGCTCCGGCTTTAGAAAAAATAAACGGAACAAGAACATATAAGAAAAGGCCTGCAGTTCCAACTCCAATTGACCCGACAATAATTTTTGCAGGAACAGATTCCGGAACATCAAATTTTACAAAGCGGCGTTCTAAAAACCACGCAATAATAAAACCAGAAAACATTCCCGACATCTTTATAAAATCGAGCTTCATTTTTGCAGGATCTGCCGCAATCGATCCGTCTGCAAGATAATCAATCGGGTAAGATTTTAACATCACGACAACATAAAAGACTGCAACAACTAAAAGTGAAGCACATAAAAGAATTACATCTTTTTTGTCGTCATCAAAATATTCGATAACCTTTGACATAAAAAATGCAGCTAAAAACCCTTCTGCAAGTCCGACACAAACATCCTGCAGAGTATGAGCACCAAGCCAGTTACGGGCAAACGCTACAAAGAATGGAAGAATAAAAAAGATTGCTGCAACAGCCTTACGATTTTTTTGCCAGAGTCCGATTCCAAAATAAGAAGACGATGCTCCAACAGTGTGCCCACTCGGAAACGAATAACCGGTTGCAGTTTTTCCAGCCTTTGAATAATGATGAAGCCTTTCATCTTTTATCCATGGGCGATAAACGCAGGCAATATTTTTTACAAAATCATTAAACACTAACGAAAAGGAATATGCAAAAACAATTTTCTTTCCAGCCTTTTTATCAATACACCAGTAAATTACCAGCGGAATAAGAAAAGCCAACGTAACTCCATATTCAGATATACAGTACAAAACCGGAGTAAGCCAAGACATAGAGCCTTCTCTAAGATTCTGCAAAAAATACAAGTAATCCATAAACACCACTCTCTATAAAAAATTGCCTCTACAGCCGTAAATTAAAACCCGGCATACGTTGCAAAATAAATTACGGTACAAACCAAAAAAAATGCGGACATTGAAAAATTCAAAATGCCCGCACTTTATTTTTTTTTATCCGACTAGCGGAAAATAATAATTAAGAACTGTGAAACAAGAACAACTGCTACAAGAGCAATTGGATAAGTTGAAGCATAAGCGCCTGCAACTTTTTCTGTTCCGGCAGTAGAAATCAAAGTTCCAAGAGCAGGAGTAGAAGTCATACCACCACAGATGGAACCAAGGTTGTTCAAAAGATTGAGCTTAAGAACAAACTTTGCAAAGATAAATCCAATAATCATTGGAACAAGTGTCATGATAATTCCGTAGATAAAGTATACCCATTCAAAGTACTTAACAAACGAAGCACCACCAGCAACACCGGCACCAATCAAAAAGAGCATAAGACCAAGCTCGCGGAATACCTTAAGAGTTGCTTCCTGCGGCATAATGCTTACGCTACCGATTTTCTGGAAGTGACCAAAAATCAAAGAAAGGATAAGACATCCACCAGTTGTTGTAAGCGAGAAGTTTCCAAACTTGAATGAACCAAAGAATACACCAAGAACAGCTACGATAGAGAATGCGCAGAATCCAAATGGATCAAGCTGAAGTTCTGAACCAGAAAGTTTAGAAGGAGCTTCTGGAGCTGATTCAGAAAGCTTTGCACGTTCTTCGTCCATATTAGCTTTTGCAAATTTTGGAACAAGCTGAACAAAAAGAACAACACCAACTACACCAAAGAGGTAAGCAATTCCGTGACCTACAGCAACGATTGCTTCGTAATCAATTGCACCACCCTGAGCTACAGTTGCCTTTGCAGCAGAGAAAGCAGGAGTAGATGTAAGAGATCCAGAAAGAAGACCAACAAGCATTGCAGCAACTTCTTCAAGATCACGACCATATACCTTGTTATCAAATATGATACAACCTGCACAAGAAAGACCACCAAAAAGAATGATGATTACACCGAGCAGGATGTAAGACTTAAAGTTCTTTTTCAAGTCACCAAAGAAGCTTGGTCCTGCAATAAAACCAACAGATGTAACAAACAAAATAAGTCCAAGATTTTCTACAATCTTGAGAGCGTTTGAAACATAAGACTTTCCACCAACCACAAGCTGCTCTGCAAGAGGATTGTACAAGAAAGCACCAAAAAGAAGAGCTACGATAAATACTCCCGCAGTTCCCAAAGAAACACCATTAATTGTGATTCTACCAAGAAGGTATCCTAATCCAGCGATTACGAATACACAAAAAACCAAAAAACTGATAGTCTTAATTGATAAGATTCCACCAAAAAGAACCATTATAATACCTCTGTTTTCTATTATAATGTTATCATTAAGGAGTTGCAAGTGAAGTGCTTGGGAAGGATTATTCGAAACAAGCGGCATAAAATCTTTTTCTAACCCCGCGCACTTTTTCTCTCTCCCTCGCGTTTTTTTAGCAAGTCAATCATACTGTTAATTATTGAAAGTTCATCTTTATCTAAATCTGACATTTTTTGCGCAATCTTAAAAACTTCTATAGAAAAAGGGCTTTTATGTTGAATTGAAGACTCCGCCTTTGAGTCAAAACCGTTTATAAGAAAATCAACACTTACATCCAGCGCTTTAGCCAGTTTTAGAGCCTTATCAGCAGGAGGCATAGAACCTTTTGTTTTTAGATAATTACTGATTGTTCCTGCATTGATATCCGTCAAATCTGCCAGTTGAGTAGTCGTAAGATTTTTACAGTACATTGCTTCTTTAAGATTTTCATTAAAACTCATTCTTTATCATAGTAATTTTTACCTAATCAAATGATTAAACTAGACAGATTAACCTAATAGACTTATAATTAGTTTTATACACTATATTAATTATAGACAAGTAATTTCTTACTAAGGAACGGAGAAAAAGATGAAAAAGATTATTACAATTTTACTGATTAGTATTTCTACAATCTGTAGTATTTTTGCACAAGCGCTAAATGCAGATGCAATCGCTTCAGATATGGTATTACCAGATGGCGCAACAGCAACAATTGCTCTTTATAAAAAATGGGGTCCAGCAAATAAAGATATTCAAACCATACAACCTAAAGATAAAAAGCCAATGGTGGGTACAACAATGACAATAGCTAAAACCGAAAGTGACATAGGCTACTTTAGAAAGACCTACAATGGAAATGAAACAGAAGACATAGCTGCCCTTTGCGAAGTAATGAAGTACTGTGGTGCCATGTACGGAGTAACCTGGCTTGACTATGGGAATCGTGTTACTCGTTGTGTTTTTACATATAAAGGTGGAAAACTGACTTATGACAGAATGGATTTCTTTGATGAAACAAATGGAGATTATGCTGATTTTGTGGCAAAAGAAAATGCAAAAAGAGCAAAAAGAAATAAAATTGCAGGTGATTTAACCAAGATTTTTTTGAAACCAATTTCAAATATTTCAGAAGCTGCAAACACAAATGAAACTCCTCAACAGACATTACATAGATTAAGACATCAAACATCTCAAGTTATACGTAACAACGGTGATGAAATACAAGTTTTTAGTTGGCGATATATTTATCATGACGATGGAAGAATAGTTCATGGATACATTGTTGACTTAGATGGAAATATACATGATGAAATTACGTGGGAAATTCCTCCAAAATATTCTGTTTCAAAAGATATTCGAGATTTAGCTTTGAAATCATTAGAATAAGTTTTTTAGTGATTAAAAATTCTCATATGATATATCACACAAAAATATACTCCTATTTATAAGTGGAAGAAAAAATGAAACGAAAAATATTTATAATTTTATTATGGTCATTTGCTTTTACAGCACATTCCTTTGCAGATTCCTTTACAGATGCAATACAAGATCTTGCTGTTGCAATAGCTTGCAAAGGAACATATGCTGGAGCAGAAGCTGGCTATGATGAAGATCCAGAAGATTATTATACACCTAATATGATGGCATCTCGTTTTGCAGAAGAATCTGGCAATAAAACGATGACAGCTACATTTTATGGTGTTTGTTTCAACTATGCACAATTTGCATTTACGGAAATTAAAAACTATAAATCCTGGTACAACAAACAAGGTATGTATGAAAGTCAGTTTTGGCTTGCTGGAGTTCATGATAATCCGAATCAAATCGAACTTATGGGTATAGGTACAAAAAACGATTATTCTCGATTACAAAATGGTGAATACATAAAAACCTATAATACAAGTTTACGAAGTGTTAAAACTCATAATGGTGCGAGTAATCATGCATGGCTTTGGATCGAACGTGCTGATGGTGTATGGTTCTGGGTTGATCCGACATGGACTGATACAGGTGGTTATGTAGTTTACGGGTATGTAAAAAATGGACAGGAGATTCAGTGTAGACCTGATGAAAAATATTGTGAGATTTACCCGAATTTTTTGAATAATCTGCCATCTCCTCCTCCTATGGGACAAAGACTTGCACCTAGCAAAACTGCTAATTCAACAAATAGACAGGAGACAATTCTAGATGCGGGAACAGATTGGATAGTAGGAGTAGTTGATAAAGCGCTACGAAAAACCTTCATCGATGTAGATTACAAAATGAAAAATCAATATCTGGCATTTCTTGCATCTGTAGATATACCATTTACTGTAATAACTGATAAAGCAATAAGTGCAGGCAAAATGGGTTTTAGTCTTGAAATGGCTCCTCTGTACAACAATATAGCAATGTTTTGGGGCTTAGAATATCTTCATAACCTTGAGAATAACAATAATCTGCATTCTGCAATTTTGGAACTAAATCTTTGCAGACGATTATTCAATAACTTAGCATGGTACATTGGTGGAGGTATTGGACTTCAATTTGATTTTTCAAATACAAAAGCTCTACCACGTGGCGGTAATGGAATTGTTGATACGGGTTATTTTGCATGGAAAGTTGATACAGGCTTAATTATCAATCTTTCAAAATTCTTTACCAAACTCGAAGTTTCTTATAACAATGTAATAGGATTTTCAATGGGAGCAGGTCTAGGATTTGGATTTGACTTTTAAGGCATGGTCAATCGCAACCCCTTATGATTTTAACCGCAGCGCGTCTGACGCGCTGTCGGTTAGAAATTATTCTCCTTCATTTCATTGAGCAAGCTGTCTGTATCTCTTCTACCGTTTGTAACGCGAGTAACACGTGCTTCAAACTTACCGTCAACTTCTTTAATAATGTAGAAAATTGAATAATTTTTTATTGAAAAATAATGAATACCAAGAGACTGCCAGGGCTCTTTTGGATAGAGGTGATATCCATCCGCCATAAAAGACAGATTATTTATTTCTGTATATAACATTCCAAGTACAGCATCCGCATTGATGGATGATTTTAGTTCAGTGAGAATGTATGAATAGATATCGGCAAGATCATCTTCAGCTTGTTCTGTGATTTTTACTGTAAAATCCATTAAGCAAACCGTTTTTTAATATCTGTAAAAGCCTGATTAACAGGCTTTACACGGCCTTGAATAGCATCTTCATAGCCTTTCTGCATTTTTGCATTAAAGACTTCCTCAGATTCAGAAAGAGAATTCATTTTACTGAGACCATACTGATAAAGGAGATAGTCTATATAATTTGCTGCCGCTTCCAGACATGGTTCTGGCAACGTTTTTACTTTTTCCATAACTGAATCGTATGACATAATGAACCTCCACAAAAGAATTATAACATATTAAGAGTTTTTTGAGTATATAAGATTTCACAAAAAAGAAAATAAAAAAAATATTATAATGCAAATCAGCGGTGTACGTTATAAAAAAAAAGGGCAGCGCTAAGGCTACCCTCCTGTGATTTCAAGCGGCTATTTGTCCGCCTGAAACCTACTGCACCTGCACCTCTGCAAGTTTTCTTACAACCGACAATCCCGCATCAGAAGTATAACTATCTACGCTTGCCATCCAGGTATATACCGCTTTAATCTTTGTTTTCTGTGCATCAAAGAAATCATATTCATAGAATGTACAATCTGCTCCAGTATCATAAGTACCAAAACTAAAATGCCATAACGTTCTTTTCTGTTCGTCATCAATATCATAAGACTTAGAACGGTTTTCAATGCCGGCAGGTGCACCTGTTGGAGATTCTATGTCTATTAATTTTCCGTTTGCGTCATATTTATAAACAAACTCATCATAAGTTGAAGAGTAATCGCCCGGACATTTTTCCCAGATAAGACGCCCTTTTGAATCGTATTTATATTCAAAGATTCCGTCAGTACCATCTCCAGAATAAGAAGACCAGTAACTTTTCCAGATCTTTTTAATAACGTTTCCTTTTGAGTCATACTTATAAGTAATATTATGATTGTCCGCACGACGCTCTAGAATTACATTCCCGTTTGAATCGCATTCATAAGATGTGCGTGAAAGTTCACCAAATCTCTTAGATACTTTCTGCTTTTTACATCCGTTATTATCGTATTCTGTAATCTCAGACAAAATCATATTCATATCAAAATTTTTATTTCCGATTGAATAAGACTGAACAGATTTTTTTCCTAAATCTTTTTCAGCGTATTTTGGCTTTAATGAAATTCCACCTGCCTTGCGAATGTAATCAACAACCGAAGGCTCTCTGTTACAGAGAATCGCCCAGTCTAAAGGAGATTTTCCAGAATTGTGACGTGCATCATTTATATCAGCGCCGGCTTTAATAAGCGCTTCAATTACAGCAGGGTTTGAATTATACATACAGGCCCACATGATTGGAGTTGTTCCCATTGTGTTAGGTTTATCAATATCGCCGGTCTTTTTTGCAAGAAATGAAAT
The DNA here is from genome assembly GCA_024691105.1 of Treponema sp. Classification (GTDB taxonomy): domain Bacteria; phylum Spirochaetota; class Spirochaetia; order Treponematales; family Treponemataceae; genus Treponema_D. Next base: position 7,088 of record JAILNY010000131.1, read on the forward strand.
TACTTCTGGATTTGTATTAGTGAATGATGCAAAGGCCATTAAGTTCTGTGGCTTATTAATCGTAATTGTTTCTGCTGTATCACATCCTGCTTCAAGCAAAGCCTGCAATACATTTACATCAGAACAAAAAAGTGCCGCATACAAAAATGCAGAACGATCGTTTCTGTCTTTTAACGTAATATTCGCTCCGTTTTTTATCAAAGCACTTAATGCCTGAACATTTCCCTTAACAACCGGAGCCGATCTTAATGCCTCATACACAGCATCATCATTATCTTTTTTAAATGCCGCAATAACTGAATCCAAGGCATCCGCGTAAACTTTAGGTTCACCGAGCACTGCATAATACAAAGGTGTAAAACCATTTTCATCGCGTTCATTTACACTCATGCCCTTACTTACAATTTTTTTTACAGCCTTTTCATCACCATAAGCTGCAACCTGGTAAACATTGTCTGCATCGTATGACACTGCATTCTGTTTTGAAGAACAGCCTGTAAAAACAGCAGCGGCAAACATAAATGCAAAAATCATGTTTTTAATTTTCATATTTCTGCTCCTTAGAATTTAAAATAAAAAAACGCAAAATACACCGGGTACATTGCGCATATTTTCTTGAGAATAATAATTTATATTTGATTTAGTAATTCCAGATAAGAAAATCCAGAAAAGAATTAGTGCATAACTATGCGAATTGCGAATTGCGAATTGCGAATTGCGAATTGCGAATTGCGAATTGCGAATTGCGAATTGCGAATTGCGAATTGCGAATTCTGAGCTGAACTACTTGTTATGTCAATACAGGAATTAAAATTGTTTAACATATTCTATGATTTTAACCGTAGCGTGCTCGACGCGCTGTCGTGAATGAGCAGCACGGAGGCTGCGTCATTCTGTATCGGAACTGTCCGCGAGTTTTGACTTTAGTCAAAACTCGTTAAATAAAATTGCCAGGAGGGCAATTTTATTTTATGCCGCCTATTACAATTTTATTTTGTAGCTCCCGGAATCTCTTTGTCAAACTCAGGGTTTCCGTGGTGATATGTAGGAAGTACCTTTGGCGAAACTGCATTTCCCTTAATCTTAGCTGTTGTGCGGGCCTTTTCAAAGTCCTTTACATGCTTAAGAGAGAGCTTGTCAGAAAGCTTAATCTTCTTGAACATCTTACCAGCTTCGATTCCTGCTTCGCGTCCAAATACTACTACGTCAAGAAGTGAGTTACCCATCAAGCGGTTTGTTCCGTGAACACCACCAGATGCTTCACCTGCAACGAGGAGATTTGCAACGTTAGTGTGACAAGTCTTATCGATTTCTACACCACCATTCTGGTAATGCAATGTAGGATAAACAAGAATAGGTTCCTTTCTGATATCGATTCCGTACTTGATAAACATGTTGTACATAGCAGGAATTGATTTAAGGATTGTTCCTTCTCCGTGAATCATATCGATCATTGGAGTATCAAGCCATACTGCATCCTGAACATCATTGTGAACACCACGGCCTTCGCGAACTTCGCGGATAATACCAGAAGCGTTTACGTCACGTGTTTCAAGAGGATGAATGTAAACTTCACCGTCTTTATTGATAAGTTTAGCTCCGAGTGAGCGAACTTTTTCTGTTACGAGTTTTCCAAGAATCTGTGTAGGATAAGCAGCTCCAGTTGGGTGATACTGCAAAGAATCCTGATAAAGGAGTTTTGCACCAGCGCGGTATGCAATTACAAGACCGTCAGCTGTTGCACCGTAGTGGTTAGAAGTTGGGAATCCCTGATAGTGCATGCGTCCAGCTCCACCAGTTGCAATAATTACAACCTTAGCCTTAGCAATGCGGATTTCTCCAGTTTCAATGTTCATAAGAACTGCACCACAAGCTTCGCCTTTTTCGTTCTTGATAATTTCGATAGCAGCTGTGAAGTCTACTACTGTGATTTTGTCTGCGCGGTTGAAAGTTTCATCGCGGAGTGTACGCATGATTTCTGCACCAGAGTAGTCCTTACAAGCATGCATACGTTTGCGGCTTGTTCCACCACCGTGTGTTGTTACCATTGTACCGTCAGGCATCTTGTCAAATTCAACACCAAGATCGTTGAGCCATTTGATTACAGATGGAGCTTTGTTTACCAATGTATAAACAAGTTCTGGTTTTCCGTCAAAGTGACCGCCACCAAATGCGTCAAGGAAGTGCTGAGCAGGTGAATCATTTGGCTTATCTGCAGCCTGGATTCCACCTTCTGCCATCATTGTGTTAGCGTCTCCGACACGGAGTTTTGTTACGAGCAATACTTTTGCACCAGTTTCACTAGCCATGATTGCAGCAGAAGTACCTGCTCCACCACCACCAATTACGAGAACGTCTGTCTCATAGTCAATGTGGTTAAGGTCAATCTTATCTGGATCAAGGCGTGGTTTTGCCTGAAGCATTTCTGCAAGTTCAATAGGAGCCTGCTGTCCCTTGTTAGGACCAATCTTAAGTTCTGTAAACTGTTTTTTAATGCGGTCCGGATGGAACTTTAAAAGAAGATCGTCTTTTTCTTCAGCTGTAAGACGAGCATGTTCAAATTTAAGGTTTTCTTCGCGTTTTTCAGCTACGATTTTAGCTGCATCGTCAAGGTAATTTCCGTACATATTCGTCTCCTTCCTTATTTTTCAATTTCTCGTGTGTTATAAAGATTTTTAATTGCGTCCATTTTACCGGTACACATTTTTACGAGCTTTTTAATCTCTGCTTCGCACTTACCTTCATCAATCTCGTTAACACGATCAATAAGGTGCTGAGTCTGAGGCTGAATATATTTACCGTTGATACGGCGTGCAAGTTCTGCAACCTGTGGATGAGAAATTCCTGCTGGACAGCGTGATGAACAGCATCCGCACATTACACAGTCAAAAGACAAGTCTGCACATTTTGCAAAATCGCCGCGCTGAGCATAAGCAATGTACTGCATTGTCTGCAAGCTCTGAGGGCAGGCACGTGTACAAGCGTTACAACCTACACAAGAGTAAATCTCAGGGTAAAGCTGCATCATAATCTGCTGCTCTGGTTTAATTTTATTGATGTCATAAATCTGCTTTACGAGAGGGAAGAATGGAAGAGTTGCGATATACATATCGTTTTCAACCTTCTTAGAACAAGCAAGACAAGTCTGAAGCTGGTTCTGTCCCTTAATGCGGTAGATTGTAGCACAAGCACCACAGAAGCCGTTACGGCATCCGCAGCCACGCTTGAGCTGGTATCCG
>JAILNY010000133.1 GCA_024691105.1 Treponema sp.
TCCTGTCCACTTAGAAATCGGTGAGCCGCCTTTTCTGTCTGCTGAAATTTTAAAAGAAATAAAGTCCATTCGGCCATCGCCGTCCGGGCTGAATATTTTAGATGTCGCCGTAACAGATCCATACGGCGCTGTCGTATCAAACGTAAAAAGGCTTGTGTTTACAGGAGCAGTTTCATAACCGTTTAAATATTTTGCAGTAACGCGCGCAAAATATTCCCCTTCTGGAACAAGAGCACCCTTGTCATCTTTTCCGTCAAATTCAATTCTTGTAAGTGGAACATTGCTCTTTGTCGTCAATGGATTATAAGTTCGTACAACATTTCCAGCGCTGTTAAGAATTAAAACGCTCCAGTCAACAAGCTTATTTGCGCTTCCATTTTTAGGATCCGGAATGTCTACGATAAGAACAATTTTTGTCTGTGCACTTTTTTCTGCAACAGAAAAATATTTTGTTCCTTCAATAAAAATATTTGTCGCAGGTTTTTCAGCAGAAAAAATAATATTTTTTATTCCTGCATCGTCGCTGATGTTTCCGGCTTTGTCTTCACCGATAAGCGTGTAATTATAAATGCCGTCTGGAACAATCATTCCCTTATCATCAGTTCCGTCCCAGGTAAAATTCTGCGGTTTATCATTGTCCCAGTTTAAAGTGCGGACAACGTTTCCGTCGCGGTCTGTAATTTTTGCAGTCCACTTTTTTTCTTTGGAACCTGTCTGCTTAATATTAAGAACAGCCTTTGCACCTTCACCAAAAACAAGGTTCTCACCTTCTAACTGAGTAACATTTGCTTCTGGTTTTGTGTTATCAAGGAACACGTTGTATTTTTTTGTAGTCGACTGATTTCCGTCGGCGTCAGTTACGCTGATATAATAAAAATATTCACCGTCAGGAGCCATCGTTCCGTCATCCATTGTTCCATCCCACTTTACGCTTTCCGGAATGATGACGCTTTCTTTAGCTTTTCCAAGGCCCTTTAAAATTGACTTTGCATTTAACTCTGTCGGCAAAGTAACTTTATTTCCGATTGTGCGGACAACTTTACCGCGTGAATTTTCTATGACCATTTTCCACGAAACAATGCGTCCGTCATCCGTTGCCGAAAAAGGCACTTCAAGTTCATCACGCGTCCCGTCATTGTTTGGAGAAAAATATTTTAATAAAGTTGCACTGAATGCTAAAGCAGAACCGACTGCAATCGCAGCGGCCGCAATTGTTATCTTAGTTTGAATTCTCATAGGCGATTATTCCTCCTCTTCTTCAATTGCATTCATTTTAATTTCTGGAGCATTTCTGTCCGGCTGTCCAAGATTAATAACAGTTCCAACAGAAATTGCATTTACATTCTGAGTAACGTTTTTCCATGCTGTTCCAACTTCAATATCACTCTTTGACCAGTCAGATTTTTTTGTAAAGCTTGTATCAAGACCAAACTTAAACGAAAGGCCTACCGTCGGAAGCCAGCTCTGCTTTCCGGCAAAGAGAGACTGCATATCAAATTCCCAGCTTGAAGAAAGAACTACAAAGTTGAACATAAGCATTTCTACACCGGCATCTATAATTACGTTCTGGAAAAATGGAGTTGAAACATCAAGTGAAAGGCCAAGAACAAAATTCTTTGCATTAACAAATTCTGCAGCAGCCCCAGCCTTGATTACCATAAAGCCAGGATAAGTTGACCATTCATCGCAGTTATTCTTATGCCAGATTCCCTGCGTATATGTTCTATTATATACTTTACCAAGATTAAGTACCGATGCACCAAGACGGAAGTTTTTCATCGGACCAAGTTCACCCCATTTATAAACTGCACCAACATCAAAAACAAGATTCCAGTCTTCGCCGGCTCCCCACATATATCCAGCACCAAGACCTGCACCGACAGCAAAATTTTCTACAACCTCTTTAGAAAAAGTTGTCTTAAAATTAACAGAGTCACCAAGCTGCATTCTTTCTGATCTTGAAAACATTCCAAATGCTTCTGCACTAAAATTGAACCATTTTGTAGGAACAAGAACGCCTGTTCCAAAACTCTGCGCATAAGGATAAACTTCATCGCCTGTAATAATTCCAGTATAACCAAGATCAAGACTTACACGATTCTGATAAGCACCAAGCGCAGGATTTGCCATAACTCCCGCTGGAGTAATTGTAAAAAGCGGACCACCAACAGTCGAAAATCCTGCTGTTATCTGATTTGGATTAATAAACCCTGACAAATTTTCACCCTGAACAGGAGGATTATAAGCAAACGCACCAGCACAAAGTCCAAAACCTAATACAACAAAAACTGCCTTTTTAGTTACAGCAGATATAACTTTCATAAAATAACCTCCGAAATTTATCGCCAATATCAAATAAGATTTTTTACTAAAAACTTACTATAATTGTAGCAAATTTTCAAATTTATGAACATATAGATAAACAAACAGAGCCCTTTTCTGGTTACCAGGTGAGTTTTATGTGGTGAGTCTTATTGGTTGAATTTAACAAGGCGGAATTTCGGGATTGATTTTATGGGGTGAATTTAACAAGGCGGGATCCTTGGATTGTTTTTGCCACGAATGAATCGCCGAGGCGATTTTTGTCCTATTTTTTAAACCTCGCAAGTCAGCCACAACCCCGCGCGACTTTCCCTAATACTGCGCGTCTTATTTTATCACGCGCGTTCAAATACACGCCGTCCGCGCGAGTTTTCCCCTCCGCCACGCGACTTACCCCCGTTTTTTTTTGATGGTTTTTCTGAGTAAATTCCGCTCCAAACGCGCGCCGCCAAAACCATCAAATTTAAACCGAGGTTTTTTCTATATGAAAAAAATCGTAGGAACAATCGCAGCAATCGCATTGGCAACTAGCGCTGCTTTTGCTGAAGTAAACGTAGGAATGGGATTCAACCGTGCAATCTTTGCTCCGTTCACATACGGAACAGGCGCAGGCGACAAAGTTGGAATGACAACTTGTGTATCTTGGGGTGGAGCACCTCGTGTTGGTGTATCTTTCTCAGCAGCTGGTGAACAGATTGGTGTTGTTGGTGACATCAAACTTGATGGAAACAGCGTAGCAGTTAATGATAACGCTTATATCTGGGTTAAACCAGTTTCTTGGTTTAAGATGCAGATTGGTCAGTCATTTGATGACACACTCCGTGGTGGTATGGGATATGGTCTTTGGGACTGGCTCCGCTGCTGGGGTGTAATGGCAGGTGATGACCTTACATTTACCCGCATTTCTGGTGATGCTGCAAGAGGTTTTGGTGGTGATGTTTCAACTTCTTTGGCAGGTGCTATCCTTATGCTCGATCCTGTTGAAGGTCTCCACATTGGTGTTGGTTTTAAGACTAGCATTGAAGGAAACGTTGTAAATGACAACGATGCAGACGGTAACTTCACTGGTAAGTATTTTAAGTATGGGTACTCATCTGCAGAAAAAGTATTCAAGAACCTTCAGGTTCAGGCTGGTTATACAATTGCTAACATCGCTCAGATTAAAGCACAGTGGATTGGATATGAAAAAGCAAATGGAGATGCAGCAGGTATCATCAACGCTGCAGTTGGTCTTAAAGCTGTAGAAGACATGACACTCGAAGTTGGTGCTTTCTTCAAGACAGAAGAAAAATCAAACATCGTAATCAGTGCTATGTGGGCTATGCCAATCAGTTCAGTTAAACTCAATGCTCTTGCAAAAGTTGTTATCCCTGGATCAGATGCAGAAAAACTTGACCTCACAGCAGGTGTTGGTGCAGGATTTGACCTTGGAAATGGTATGAACCTTTCAGCTGATGTAAGATTCCACCAGAAATTTGCTGACGGTGCTAAGACAGACCTCGCATTCGGTGTATTCTTTGACAAATGGCTCGGAAATGGATCACTTGGTATCGGTTTCGAAGGTGCTCTCAATGGAGCTTCTATTGCTGGTGTAACAGCAGCAGGCGACTTCAAGATGGCTCTTCCTATCCGTGTACAGTGCTTCTTCTAATCTAACCAGTCTTGTTTAACAACTTGACTTAAAATTAGATATAAGCAAAGGGCGACATCCTTTATGGACGTCGCCCTTTTTTTATGATTGTAATTGCTTTAGTGTTTATCTGTCGTATTGCAGTTTTTATTTTCCAAGCCGTTCAAGCACCTTATCAAGTGGAGCGTTCATTTTTTCTGCTGCTGTTTCTGGGGTGGCATTATAATCTTTCACAAGCATGACAGCCGCTTCAATGGCTTTAGTCTGTATACCTTGCTCTTTACCGGCATCAAAATCATAAGTTCTCTGGCGTTCCCATGTCATATACTGTACCTCCCACTGCTTGTTTTGTTTTGCAGCTTTAACGTATTTACCAAGCTCGGCAGTGAATCTGCTTTTTGCCTTGTTTGAAAGTAAAAACTCAAAGAATGCTCTTATCTCTTTATCCTCAACAATTCTAGCACATAGTGGTGCAATAAAAAAGTGTTTGTAAGCCCTGTCGTTCAATTTTGTAATACCATCTTCAAGACAGATGTTTTCAAACGTGCAGACAGGAAGTCCGTTGGAAAAGATACTTTCAAGACAAATAAAAATAACATGAGAGTCCTTTAACTTGCTGTATTTTTCGCCGGACTTA
>JAILNY010000018.1 GCA_024691105.1 Treponema sp.
CCGTCACAATCTTGTTAATTTTTCAAAGTTCGAAAACAAAGCAGAAATTTCTTCTTTTCTTATCGACAATGTCACAGACAGATTCGGTCGTCTTAAATTTAAAACTGAACAGATGATTAAGCAGGAAATTGACGCAGAAAATTTTTCAGACAGCGCGGAAGAAAAAAATTCTGACAAAGTTCAAAAAACAACTGAATCTGTCAGAAAAGAAACAGCAAAAGTTTTGTCAAAAAATTCCGGCCTTCTGGGAACTAAAACAATTTTTGTAATCTTTGATATTATTGCAAACCTCACAGTCTTTCTTGCGCTCACAAAAGAAAGCAAATTTTTATGCATACTGTATATTGCGCTTCTTTTTGTTTATCCGGTCTATTCATTTTTTTCAAAATCGAGTTCTTTCGATGACCTCTTTGGTCACTGCTGCATGCTCTTTTTAGTCTCTGCAATTTTTGCTTCCATCATGTTTAGCTCTCTTATATATCGCAAAACATTTTTATTAATCGCTGCACTTCCGACAATTATTTTTGCGCTGCTTTTCTTTTTTGTGCTTCCTAAAAAAAATGCAAAGACAGAAGCCGAAAGAATTATAAATTCCGTAGGCGCAGATTACCCAACACTTTTTGCAAGAAGGGTTCTTATCGCACTACTTATGAGCTGCGTCCCGCTACTTCTCGTTAATCATATTTTTGATAATCAGAAAGAAATCGTTCAGCAGGTCACTCCATTTATGCAGGATGAAAAACATTACGCTGAAGTTCAGATTGAAAAAAATGGAATTTCAGAAAAGTTGATTTTCAAACTTAATACAAGTTCAAAAGGCGTGAATATTAAAAAGCCCGTTTATTACAGATACAGAAAAGGCTTTTTAAAGATGCCGACAGTTCTCTTCTTTAATAAAGAAAATCATAAATAGCATTGCAATTTAATAAACGTAAGACGCATTTTACCCTTTGTAAATTGCATCTTACCGATTTACCGATTGCGGATTAAAAAATCTCACTTTATATTTTTTTACGCAAAGGCGCTCTGTAAGCGTTAATGCAAAAAAAATGTACTAAGGAGATTTTTTAAATGAAAAAAACAACAAAAATTATTTCACTTCTTTTGATTTTAGCTGCAAGCGTATTTACAAGCTGTTCGACACCAGCTGCAAGCGGAGACCCTTCCAGTAACTCACAACAAAATTACAAAGTAGAATATGGAAGAATGCCGAAAGACTATTATGAAACATTTATGAACAGTCTGGGAGAAGGTTCAGACTTTAACTCCGCAGCCCTTAGAAGCACACGAGATGATTTTAAAAACAATCATACTATTCAGGGAACATACACAGCGCAAAGTAATTATTCGCGTGCAGCTTTAACTGCATTACTTAACAGAGATTTATGGCTTGGGACTGCAGAAGATGAATTGTCAGTTATTGATTTTATGGGAAATAATTTGACATTTATAGATGTCGTTGATACTACAGACTGGGTAACCTGGATATATATCGAACAATAAAATTAAAATTGAATAAATCACTATGTAATCACGAGCGGATATGATATAATAAATTCAAATCATAATTTTTACATAGTGATTTATTCTGTGAATTCGGATTTAAAAATATGAAGATCACAATATTAGAGCCGTCACCTGAAGAAGAAGATGAAATTATAGTAAAGTGCCGTTTTCTTGATAACAATATAACACTTCTTTTAAATCAATTAAAAAATGGAAATTCTAAAATGAATTTTATCAAGGACAACAAAATTGTTCTTGTAGAAAAAAAAGAAATTTTATTTTTTGAATCAGTTGATGACAAAGTTTTTGCTTACACACTAGAAGATGTTTTCGAAACAAAACTAAAGCTTTATGAGCTTGAACAGATTCTTCCTGCAAAAAACTTTTTCAGGGCAAATAAAGCAGTAATCGTTAATCTTAATAAAATAAGAAGCCTTTCGCCTGCCTTTAGCGGACGATTTGAAGCCATTCTTAAAAATGACTACAAAGTAATCATTTCGAGAAATTACGTTCCAGCACTCAAAGAACGTTTGGGTCTATAAAACAGAGTCTCGGATTGTGAGGATTATATGAAAGAAAAACTTAATACAGTGATTTTAATTTTTACACGATTTGCCACAGTAATTTTTCTACTTGATTCCATTGCACTTTTATTATTTAAAGGAAAAGAAGCCAAACTTTTTGCAACAGATATTCTGGTAATTTTGGGCATAGCACTTTTATGCGGCATTTTATATGTTTTGTTTCTGGATGACAAAAATGTTTCAAAGAGAAAGATGTTTACAATGCAGCTTTTATATTTTTTAATCGTTGATGCAATCGTTTTAGTAACGGGATATTTTTTTAAATGGTATTCATTCTGTCATATATCAACATTCATAATTTTTGAAAGTGTAATAATTGCAGTTTGCTTTGTTACGATATTGTATTCTTACAAAAGTGATTCAATCATTGCAAAAAAGATAACAGAAAAACTGAAGAATCTCGAAGAATAAAAACGAATAATATTGTATACTATCGTTATGAACGATTTTCTGATTGCAACTCCAGAAGACTTAAAAGAGCGCGGTCTTAGCGAAGTAGATTTTGTTTTTGTCTCAGGCGATGGCTACGTTGACCATCCGAGTTTTGCCGCAGCCCTTTTAGGCCGCATCCTCGAAAGCCACGGATACTCAGTTGCAATTCTTGCACAACCTGACTGGAAAAATTCAGAAAATTTTAAAATCTTCGGAAAGCCACGTCTTGCATTTCTCGTTTCAGCAGGC
>JAILNY010000155.1 GCA_024691105.1 Treponema sp.
AGGACACGCATTTTTCTGAGAGAACATTACTTCTTCATAAGTTGCAGCATCTTTTTCTGAGCCTTTCGTTACTAAAATCATTCCGTTTGCACTTTTTAAAGCAGTCTCAACAGAATCTGCAAGGCGCTTTCTGATATCTGCCTTTAAAACAATTCGGTCAATGACAAGTTCTATCGTATGCTTTTTCTGCTTATCAAGTTTAATCGAATTATCAAGATCACTCATAACGCCGTCAATGCGGGCGCGGGCAAATCCTGCCTTAATGGCATCCTCAATCACCTTCTGGTGCTCGCCCTTTTTTCCTCTGATAACCGGAGCTAAAATCTGGACCTTAGTTCCTTCGTCCCAGCCGACAATAGTATCGATAATCTGGTCAACACTCTGCTCATGAATTTCGCGCCCGCAGTTTGGACAGTGGGCCGTTCCGATTCTGGCAAACAAAAGACGATAGTAGTCATAAATCTCTGTAACAGTTCCGACAGTTGAACGCGGATTTTTGTGGGTTGTTTTCTGTTCGATGGAAATTGCAGGAGACAAGCCTTCGATTAAATCGACATCAGGCTTATCCATTGTTCCAAGAAACTGACGCGCATAAGAAGATAGGCTTTCTACATAACGCCTCTGGCCTTCTGCAAAAAGGGTGTCAAACGCAAAACTTGACTTTCCAGAACCTGAAAGCCCCGATACAACAACAAGCTTATTGCGTGGAATATCAATATCTATATTTTTAAGATTATGCTCGCGGGCCCCGCGAACACTTATTTTTTCGCCATCAACTGGATTTATGTTCATAATAGTATATTATAGTAGAAAATGGCGCAATCTGCAACGCGTGACGCTACCACGTCAAATATTCTTTCTTAACTTTTATCAGCGGGTAATGATAGACGTCAAATTCGTATTCATAAAAAACTTCTTCTCCGTCACGAGGCCATTTTTCATAAACTAAAAAACGGTCATCTTCATAGACATAGACGTATTCATCGCCTTCATCATAATGATATATTTTCTTTACGACATTTCCACGTCTGTCATATTCATAAGTAACATGAGAAGAGCCGTTTTCTGTTTTACTTAAAAGATTTCCGTCTTCATCGTATTCATATTCATAAAGAGTAACATAACCACGGTCATCTTCTACACGAATCAGATCTCCAAAGTCGTCATAAGTGTTTTCATAGGAACACTCTATTTCACAATCAAACTTACCTTTAAGGTTATAACGTTTAATTTTTTCAGAGGTGACATTCCCATAAACATCATATTCATACCAGTTTTCTTCAATCAGATCATCAACTTCTGCTGCTTCTTTTCGGTAAATCAGATGATTATCCTGGTCATACTCCATCCATTCTTCAAAATAACCTTTTGTGTTACTCTTACTCCAGATACAGTTTCCCCTTGTATCGTATGCAAACCATTCGTCGCCGGTATTATATTTAATGTGAACCGGGAGTCCTTCCGTATTGTAATATGTAATAGAATACAATTTAACGTCGCGCTTTAAAATCTGAGCGTTAACTTCAAATTCTTTTGTAACAGTCTTATTAAATTCTTCGCAAAACAAATCCGTGCAGAAGACAAAGAAAAAAGCAGATATTATAAACTGAATTTTAACTAAAGCGTTTTTCATCTTGGCAGTCTCTTTTTCACCTGTCTTCCGTAACTTAACCCGCTCGGATCATACATGTAAGTTTTTACAGTCATATTATAATCTTCATCAGTCTGATATTCATAAAAATATTCGATATCATTTTCGTCTTTGTTATAAAGCAGATAACCTTGCAGTGAAAACTTAGCATTTGAATAATCCTTTCCTGCAAACTCATCGATAGTGTGGAGGTCTGGCTCCTGCTCCGGAATTTCTCTCCACCACTGACTTCCGTCTTCTTTTTTTACAAGCTGCTTTCCGGTATCATAATCATATTCGTAATATTCTACAAACTGGTTATCATAATTTGCACAAATCACAAGACCGTCATCATCATATTCAAACCACTTTTCGCCCATAGCATCATTACAATAGATTTCGCACATATTTTCATCAAAAATCTGCTCTTTAATAAGCATAGTATTTTTTGCTTTTTCCATTCCATGTTTAAAAATAATCATCGCCATAACATCATTACCGAGCTTATATGATTTTTCTAACTTTAACTTTCCGTCAGGGTAATATTCATATTCTGTATAAAGCACACCTCCATCTTTATCCATCTTCAAAATTACATTATCTTTATCGTCATACTTTGCCCATGTGGACATTCCATTGGAATCTTTAATAAAAGTGATTTTATCTTCTTTATTGCGTTCCCATGTCATGTTATGTTCAAAAATCAGATGATGTCCGGACGAACGGGAATAAGATACAATTAATCCGTCTTCATCATATTTACAAAAAACTTCTTCACCATCGGAAGCTACAGAATGAAGTATTCTTCCTTCAGAATCACATTCATACTTTTTTATAATAGACTGCCCATTTTTAATAATTTCTGATTTTACCAAATGTCCCTTCGCATCGTAGTCAAATTTTTCTATATAATCACAAGTCTTAGTTCGACTTATTTTTCCCTTTGAATTATATTCATTCCACTTTTCAAAATCTTCACCACTTTTTTCGTGAATTAGATTTCCGCGCTTATCATATTCTCTAAAGATTTTATGACCAGAGTTATATTCAGTTACAGAAGATTTGCCATCCTTAGAATATTCTTCAAAGCAGATAAGACTTACAGTCTGCTCCCACTCTATGCCGGAAACTTCTATTTTTTTTACAAATGGCTCATCAAAACCTTCTGCAAAGAGCGCAAAAGAAAGGCAAAAAATTAACGCTTCCACAAAAAGATTTTTTTTAAATATATTAATTTTCATTATTAACTCCATTTTTTTCTGACTGAATTTTAACAAAGATGAACTTTCTTCTGCAATGCAAAATGCGGGGTAGATAAAATTCAATCTATAAAAAAATTATAACATAAATCACTCCATTTGCTCAAATCCGTAATATGCCGTATACTTTAAGTATGGAACTTAATCAAAACTTAAAAGTCGAACTTTTTAATAAGGCACGCGACATGCTGAATTTTTCTTACACACCGTATTCTAATTTTAAAGTGGGTGCTGCCCTTTTGTGTCAGGACGGAACTGTCTATGGTGGCTGCAATATCGAAAACGCCGCTTACGGTCCAAGCAACTGTGCCGAGCGGACTGCGTTCTTTAAAGCGGTAAGCGAAGGCCACTTAAAGTTTGACGCCATCATGGTTGTCGGCGGACCTGAAGGAAAAATTAAAGATTACTGTCCGCCGTGCGGTGTATGCCGTCAGGTTATGATGGAATTTTGCAATCCCGACACTTTTAAAATTTTACTTGCAAAGTCAGAAGGCGATATTATTGAATATACACTAAAAGAACTTTTGCCTCTTGGCTTTGGCAATGCAGACTTGCAGAAGTAAATCTTTGGAACGCTCAGTCCCCTGCGCCCGGCAGCAGACTGAACTTTATCTAAAAACTGGAGTCACACTATGTGCAAAAAATGCGGAACACCAATTACAGAAACTTCTATAACACGTTCATCGACATGCACGACATGCGGCGCAGACTTACACTCGTGTATTAACTGCAAATTCTACAGTCCAGGCAGCCACTACGACTGCCACGAAACTGTTGATGAACTTGTCAAAGATAAAGAAAGGGCAAACTTCTGCGATTCATTTAATGTGAATCGCGCTATTGGAGCATCTGGCACAGGAAGCGCGGTCACTTCCAGTTCCGGAGCGACCTTTGGAGCATCCGGCGCATCGCAGGTCGACAAAGCCGCAAAAGCCCGCGCCGCCTTCGACGCACTGTTCAGTTAAGGATATTTTTATGAGCAAAAAATTTTCTATTACAAAAACTATTCCAATAACAATAATAATCTTACTTGCCGCAGCGACTTTATTTACAGGCTGCTTTACGATTTTAAACGCCATGGCCCGCTACGAAACCGAAGAGCGAACTGTCTTTGTAGTAAGAAACAACAACCAGTACCACAGCGCCGACTGTCCTGAGATCAAAGACAAACGAAAGACCGGCATGCCGATAAAAGAGGCCATCGAAAAAGGCTATACACGCTGCCCCATCTGCGATCCAGACTAAACATCTCTGAGTGGACTGCTGCAATAAATGTTATATCAGAAGCTGAATCGATAGTACTAGAGGCAATATTAGATCATCCAAATTACAATGAAATACAAAGTCCTGGAGAAGCCATATATTTTATGCGTCATGGTACGATTTATAAAGAAACAAATCCTAATAAAATGGAGTAATAAAAATGAAAATGATTGATAAGGCTGGGCTAAGATGTTATTTAAACGAAGATAACAAGATTGTTGAGGTTTCAATTAATGAATATACTGATGTTGAAAAAGCCATATTGGAAGAAAATGCAAATGATATAAAAGATATTTTTTATAATTCGTATTTATGTCCTATAGATATTTCAATGATAGCTAAAATGAAGAATCTTGTATCTCTAAATATCTACAATAAAAATAAAGTTATAGATATATCTTTTGCAAATGAATTGAAGAATTTGCAAGGTCTTCAGGTTGAGAAATTTGCAGGAAGTCTTAATAACAAGAATCTTACAAGTATTGCGTATAAATGGCATAAAAAATCTGACATTTCACAGAGTTCAAATATTGAAGGTATAGCTGTATCGAATTGTTCCAATATTGAGCATTTTATTTCGCAGGTTAAAGAACTAAAAAAATTACAAAAAATGATATTCTGTGGTATTTCAAGTTCTTCATTTCCCAAAACAGAAATAGA
>JAILNY010000154.1 GCA_024691105.1 Treponema sp.
AAATCTTGTTAACCTGTGCGCTTCGATGAGCCAGACTTGCAGCGTAAAATTCAGAATATCTATGCCGGACGAAACGGGCACATCTTTTTTAGACGAAAATGATATTTTAAATCTGTATAGGATTGCACAGGAATCGTTTACGAATATAATAAAACATGCCGGTGCCGAAGAAGCGGTAATCTTAATTCGCAACGCAAGTGAAAACGAAGAGAAGGGCCTTTACATTTTTATAAGCGATGACGGCTGCGGCTTTGACTGCGATGCAGAACTCTACGGAAACTCTGGATTTGCCCGGATCGGCGGCGAAAAACATTTTGGTCTTGTCGGAATTAAAAAACGCTGTCAGCTTATTGGAGCCGATTTTTCGATCAGTTCAAATAAAGGCCAAGGAACACAGATAAGTATTTTTAAGAGAGAGAATTAATTTATGGAATACGACGTAACATTTTTTGTAGTAGAAGATCACACTCTTACAAACCGCGGTATCCGTCAGCTTTTGAGTGAGCATGACCGTTATAACTGCATCGGCTACGCTTTTTCTAAAAGTGAATGTCTTGATAAACTCAATGAACTTTCTGATGAGTCGCGCCTTCCTGATATTCTTATTCTCGATTTATTTTTAGGACAGGACAGCGGCCTTGATATTCTTCGCGAAGTAAAGAAAAATCTTTCGTCAGTAAAAGTTATTGTCTACTCGATGTACGCAAAACCCGGCATCGTCTCGCTCGCACTCGAAAGCAGTGCCGATGCCTTTGTATTAAAATCTGCTCCCGAAGAAGAACTCTTTGCCGCAATCAAAGCAGTCCTCAGCGGCGAACACTATGTTCAGCAGACACTCGTCTCACCACTTTTTACCTACCGCACAATTTACGACGGTCTTACCCGCCAGGAACAGGTCGTCTTTAAAAAACTCATCGAGCGCAAAACCCGCCCCCAGATCGCAAAAGAACTCAACATCGTCGAGCGCTCCGTCGAAAACTACCTCTCCCGCATCTACCTCAAAACCGGCTGCAAAAATCACGAAGATCTGATTAAGAAATTTGGGGAGTAAGGTTTATCAAATTTTACATAAAGAGAGTATTTCATCTCTATAATTAAATTAAGCTGAGTTAAAATCTTTTTATTAGCAATGTTCCTTTATCACTTATGGAAACTGTTTTTTCTATGCACGATTCTTTACCACAGTCATTTGCTCTTTTATCTCTTAAATCATAGTAATAAACAAATCCTTTATATGAACCATATAAATTTGACTGACAACACGTTAGATAGTATCCCGTGGTTTTATATAAATATAGGCTTTTTAAGTTTGGGTTTTCATTACATACTTTTAATGTTTCTAATTGTGCACCCATAATTTCAAATTCTCTTATACTTGGAATATACCAATTTTCTCCATGGTTGAATGTGTTTGCATAATTAAAAGCTGGATAATATTTGATTGCATTATTCGAATAATTTGTATCAACCGAACATATATATTCCCAAGCATCATAACCTGATTCAATATCTTTTGACATTTTGTTCATGTCGATTGAAGCAGCTGGTTCAATGGCCCATTTATATCGTCCGACTTCTTTTGCAGCCATTAAACCATATGAATCAGATTTTTTTTCTTTGAAGACATATGCTATTGGAACAATATTGTTATCAGGATTGTAATCTTGATAATGGATAAATTTATTTGTTTCTAAAAACAAATCTCCAATTTTAACGTTATTGGAGTCTACATAGTTAACCCATTTTGCTGTAATTGTCATATTTTTATTTATTTCTGTTTCACAATTTATTTTTTCATCTTCACAATACCAGCCGCAGAAATATAATGAATCCGTACATGATAATACAGGTAATTCACTTTCAGAAAGTAAATCTCCATGAAATTTTTTTATTGTTGAATTTTGGGTTCCATATGCATTATTAATTCGGATGATATATTCATTTCCTTTTAATAGTTGGAATGCTTTATTTTCGTCTAATAGACAAAGATAATTTTCAGACGTATAACAATCAAATGTATATTCGCTATTATCGTTAAGTAAGATTGTTAGAATTGTTTTGTTACTATCAGGATCTCTGTCTAATGAAAATGTACCTATCAGAATTTGTGTCTTTTCTTCGTTTACTTTTTTATCATAGGTTCGTTTAATCCTATTTATCGCAATTTCATTTGAGTCTGAAAAGATTAGTTCTGTACTATATGGATAATAATATGCTGTTGCCGTTTCAAGTGCATATCTTCCATCGTATGTATAGGTATAGCTTTTTTTGCATCCATAATCAAACATCCAAATACCTATAAGGCCATCTTTGTTTGAACTTGTTCGTTGTATCATTTTTTTAGGAATATCTGTATTACTACAATTAAGTTGATAAACAAGCTTTTCCGGATTAGTTTCATAATTTGTTTTGTTTGACACAGGAAGAAATAATAAATAACTTTGAGATACAACATATCTTTTATCGGTTTTTATGCCTGATGTAGATGTTAAAGAAATATAGAAACGTTCTCCATCCCGTTTGATAACAAAAACTCCTTGTTCTTGAATGGTTGATATTCCATCGGATCCACGACCATTTCCTTGTCCATACTCATAAAATAAAACATATCTTCCATTGTTATAAAAACTATAAGTATATCTTTCGTAAGAAAAGTCAGAAGACATGTATGCTCCAGACGATCTGTAATTTGAAAATGATCCAAGTATTCCGTTTCCTTTTCCATTACGTACCCATTCCGAGGATATTTTGCTATCAACACTATTATTTAATTCCATAATTGAATCTTCATCAAAATCTTTATTGGAATAATACGTAAAATTTTGATTTGCATTGTTGACATCAGTTTTCATCGCTGGTGAACTGCAATTAAATAAAGAAAAGGTTAATAAAATAGTAATCAAAAATGTTAAATACTTTCTCATAAAACTAATCTCCATATTGGTTTTTCAGCAACATCCTAGTTGCTAATAGCAATTGTAACATTGCTATAGGATAATCGTCAATATTTGCTATCAGCAATATTATTAAATTAATGGATGATATAAAAAGCGTACTTGGAAAGAACATAAGAGAGCTTCGTATAAAATCTGGATGGACTCAGGAAAAGCTTGCAGAAAAAGCTGGTATTTCAGTTCCTTTTATGACACAGATTGAATTAGCACGTAAGTCTGCTTCTCTTGAAGTAATTCAAAATCTGGCAACTGCACTAGGGGTTTCTTATGATCGTTTGTTCAAGACAGAGACATCCAAAAAGAAAGATACACATTCTGCCATTCATCAACTCGAAAAAGATTTAATTCTTTCTATCAATTCTGTTATTAAAGATAAATTTGACAGTGCGGAATTCTAAATAAATAATTCCATACTCTTGTTTTCTATATCAAAGTATAGTATAATTACTCTGCACCCGTGACATGGGCGGCTTTGCCCCTAACTCGACCAGTTGCATAACTGGATTATTGATTTAGGAGGCAGCTATGGATTTATTTGATATTCTGATGCTGGCAATTTCTGCCGCTCAGCTCATCATTGAAATCACTCAGCTCCTTCTCCGTAGACGGAAACAGGAAAACGAGTAAAAAAATAGCCCGCCTGTCTAAACCTCAAGCGGGCTATTAGTCCAGAAGGACTAAAAAAGCCAATGGGGCAAGACGCTTGTCGCGGGTGCCCTTCATCTTTTACTATACCATATCCGGCAAAAATGTCAAGGAAGAATTCCCCTCTAATCCTTCTCCCTCATGTTAAAATCTTTGTCTTTGTCGATCATCTCAAGCATTATTTTTGCAAAGGCCTGGTCAACCTGAGTGCCGAAAGATAAATGTTCATGCACTCAGGTTCACCGGATCATAAAAATAAAAAATGTGGGTGTAATCAGGCGGTTCAACTTTAGAAACGTAGATTGATGTCAGGTCAAATTTTTCTACAAGGTTCTGGAGCTGAACAAAAACTTTTTCGTATGCTTCGTCCGGGACCGGGTTAAGACTGTAGCGTTCAAAGTCGTCGGCATTAAGCACCGGTTTACTCTGGTATATATATAATGGTAAAATCTAAACTGCAGAATCATAAAAACGCATTAGTTAAAATTCAATTTAAAAAGAGGAACGAATGAAAAAAATTATTGTCTCAACTGCTATGCTTTTTGCACTTGTACATTTTTTGCCTGCTCAAAATTCCACTTCTGTGCCCGGCGACTTTGTCTTTGTCGAAGGCGGAACTTTTTCTATGGGCGCATCGGACTCTGATGAACTTGATGAAGACCAGTATTATGAGCTGCCTCGGCATAAAGTTACGGTTTCGAGTTTTTACATGTGTAAGCATGAAGTGACTCAAAAAGAGTGGAACGAACTCATGGACGAAAACTATACGCAGACTAAAGGAGATGATTTACCTGTATTCTGCTTCTGGATTGATGCGGTTGAGTATTGTAACAGACGAAGTGTAAAAGAAGGTTTAACTCCGTGCTACAGCGGAGACCTGGACTCCGGATATAAATGCGATTTTTATGCAGACGGTTACAGACTTCCGACTGAGGCTGAATGGGAATTTGCTGCGCGCGGCGGAAATTATTCTAAAGGTTATCTCTACAGCGGAAGCAACAGTTTAAATGAAATTTCCTGGAATATAAATAATTCAGGTGAAAGACTTCATCCTGTAATGACAAAAAAGCCTAATGAGCTTGGCATTTATGATATGACAGGAAATGTCTCAGAATACTGCTGGGACTGGTACGGCGACTATTCTGAAAGTTCGCAGACGGATCCTCATGGCGCTGTTTCCGGAACACATCGTATATGTCGCGGTGGAAGTCACGGTACGTATGTAATCTGGGACACCGTTTACAGCCGTTCTGCTTTAAGACCTGACCAGGCTTTTGATGATGGTGAAGGCTTAAGACTTGTCCGGTCGGCGCAGAAGGATTCAAAGTCCAGACAGTATATGTATGTTGACCCGCTTGAAGGACTTCGTCTTCGTGATGCACCGAATGGAAAGAAGATCGGGCTTTTAAGAGTGAACGAGCGTGTAGAAGTTCTGG
>JAILNY010000186.1 GCA_024691105.1 Treponema sp.
CGTTATTGTTTTAAAATTATAATTATTTTTCAGTAAACTCAAAAGTAAATTATTATTTCCAACAACCATTTTGGGCTGATCAGTTTGTTCATTTAAAATTTCAAGCAAATCGGTTTTTCCTAATTTTTTAGCAAGCTCTAAAGCAAAATCGCCTAAAGAAATCCCCTTCCCTGAACAAATATTAACAATGTCTTCAACTTTTGAATCCAAAAATTTCACAAATGCATTTGCAATATCTTTTGAATACATATAATCTCTTACAAGTTGTCCATATTTTATTGTAACCTTTTCATTCTTCTGTAATTTGCTTATAATCGATTGCGTCAATCTCCCCTCTTTTTCATTATGCCCATATACATAAAAAATTCTTCCCCACCCAAAAGAAATACTAGTTTTTTCACAATATTCAGAAGCTTCTTTATAAAGTTCGACCTTACATTTTGCATATAACGTTTGGGGATCCAACGGGTCGCTTTCCTTCAATGGTTCGTCTTTAAAGGCATATTCAAAACACGTACCTGCCATAACTACACGCTTTCCACCATATTTCTTAAATTCTTTGAGCATATTCATACTTGCATCTACATAATCTTTATTAATTGGATTTATTAGGTAATCTCCCCCTGTAATCCACGCAAAATGCAGCAGATATTGAGGTTTTATTTGTTCAAAAAACCTTGAAACTGCTCCAAAATCGAATAAATTGCAATTTTTTGAAGTAAGGCAATAAACCTCAAAGCCAGCTTCTTGTAAAGGTACTATTGCTTCTTTACCTATAAGACCTGTAGAACCTGTTAATACTACTATTTTACCAGTAAAAGGAGTATCAAAATTCTCAAATCTAGGGTGTTGTAAATCTCTTGCAGAAATTATTGGTTCTTTAACACCCCATTCAAACCCAAAACTGTCATAACGGATTCCACAATCACATTCTTGGACATAACAACATGTTTGCAAATAATTAACGCAAGTGTTATCTTCTAAGGAAACAAAGCCATGTGCAAATCCTTTCGGAATATAAATTGCTCTAGGAACGTCGCCAGAAAGTTCCACAGAAAAATATTTTCCATATGTTTTTGATTTTTTCCTTATATCAAGACATACATCAATAATTCTACCGCTTGTAACATAAACAAGTTTTGTATGATCAGCCGGCGGAATTTGAAAATGCATTCCTCGAATTACATTTTTTTTATTTATTGAATAGTAAGATTCCTTAAAATCCGTATCTAGACCTAATGAAGAAAAATCATCTTTGGAAAAAAATTTATGAAACACCCCTCTTGCATCTTGAAAGTGATTTGTTTCAATAATTTTTAAACCTTCAAAATTTGTTTCACTTACAGATACCATTAAAGACTCCGCTTAATTACTTCAATCATCTTATCAATCATCGAATCCGTCATTCCAGGGTATACACCAATCCAGAATGTATCACGCATAATGCGGTCCGTAACTGCAAGGTCACCGATTACACGGTAAGCATTCGTTCCGCGAATTTGGTCAAAGCAAGGATGCCGTGTAAGGTTTCCTGCAAACAATGCACGAGTCTGAATATTCGCAGCCTCAATCTTCTTTACTAGTTCAGTTCTATCCGTACCTTCTTTGCAAGTAACAAGAAAACCAAACCAGCTTGGATTACCGTTTTCAACAGGTTCTGGAAGTATTAATTTATCCTCAAAGCATTCAAGACCTTTATGAAGGCGCTTAAAATTTTCCTTTCGTTTTTTTACAAATGTAGGGAACTTTTCAAGTTGTGCGCATCCTACAGCTGCCTGCATATCTGTTGCTTTAAGGTTATATCCAAAGTGGCTGTATGTGTATTTATGATCGTAGCCGAGCGGAAGTGTCCCGAACTGCTTGTCAAAACGGTGTCCACAAAGGTTATCTTTTCCAGATGGACAGATACAATCACGGCCCCAGTCACGCATTGAACGAACAATTTTATGAAGCAAAGGATTCTTTGTATAAACAGCGCCACCCTCGCCCATAGTCATGTGGTGCGGGGGATAAAAGCTTGAAGTTCCAATATCACCGACAGTTCCAGTTTTATAAGTTTTTCCATCTAATACATATTCAGATCCAAGTGCATCACAGTTATCTTCTACAAGCCAGAGATTATGTTTTTTACAAAATTCAGTAATTGCTTTCAAGTCAAAAGGATTTCCAAGTGTATGAGCAATCATCACTGCTTTTGTTTTGGGAGAAAGTGCTGACTCAAGCTGTGTTACATCAATATTATATTGTGGAATTGTTACATCAACAAATACAGGAACTGCACCATACTGTAAAATTGGAGTAACTGTTGTAGGAAAACCGCAGGCAACTGTGATTACTTCGTCACCACGCTTAATCTGTCTGTCACCTAAAAGCGGAGATGTAAGAGCCATGAAAGCACACAAATTTGCAGATGAACCTGAGTTTACAAGTGAAACAAATGGAGTTCCAAGATATTCGCCAAGCTGCTTTTCAAATTGATCGGTATAACGTCCACTTGTAAGCCAGAATTCAAGCGATGAATCTACAAGATTCATCATTTCTTTTTCATCAAAAACACGACTTGCATAAGATATGCGATCTCCGACCTTGTATTCAGGACGTACCATATATTTCTTATAATATTCTTTTACGCTTTCTAAAATTTCTTTTGTTGCTTCTTCTTTAGATTTATTTTCAAACATTTATATTATTCCTTATTTTTCATTCAATACAGTCTTTAATGATGCTTCAACAGATTCATTTGTTGTATTTACATAATTAATTGAATTAGAAAAATTTGATTTTATGCCAGTAATAAATTCATCTGCCCAAGATGGTGTTAGAACTTTTACATTAGAAAAATCTAATTTAATTTCTTCGTCCTTAGAAATAGAATTAAAGATATATGCTTTCGCCATAAGAAAAGCTTCTTTACCAGCAGGACGAGACATTAAAATATCACCGAATTTACTTATAGTTATATCCATAATTATTCCTCGCAAAAATTTAAGATAGCCAAGCAGCCGATAAAAACGAAACTACTTGAAGAAAAATTAATCTGACCACCATTTATTATACAGCAACCATTGCCAGATTGAAAATACAAGGACCATTTTTTATTTTTTACAGAATCTGCTACAAATTTTAGCCCATTTCCTCTTTGCTCTGGGGCACGTCCCGATAACTGTTTTGTAAATGCAATTGTAACAGCTTCTTTATCATTCTGTGTTTTATACACACTTTCTAACGACGCTTTAATTCCCCGTCCAAAATCTGCAAGAACAATAATATTGTCTTTTAACTCTGTATTAAAATATGTTCCCCTTACATGATCCGGCAAAAAATCCCAATTATGGTCAAATGTATTATTGCCAATTTCACCGATAACAGCTGATTCAAGATATTTGTTTGTTCTTAAAACAAAGGAATCTACACGAGCCTGAAAAATATCACGAGATAAACAAAAATAATCAAGATTCTTTTCTATAGAATCCTTCTCGATTTTAGAAATAATTTTCTTTATAAATTCTTCAGAAAACTTCATATTCCAAAATATTCCTTAATCTGTCTGTCAGTAACTTCCGCCGCAGAGATTCCTTTTTGTACATTCTTTTCCCATTCGACAATTTTTTCAACTGCTGTTTTAATCGTCCAACGAGGCTTCCATCCAAGTACATTTTTAGACTTTGTACAATCTAGTTTAAGGAAATTTGCCTCGTGAGGAGCATCTTTTTCGCTCACATTTTTCCAGAAGGCATTCTCACTCCATGACTCACAGAATAATGAAGCAAGTTCACCAGTGGTTACACAGCTTTCGTCATCTGGTCCAAAATTATATGAACCTGCAAGTGTTTTATTTTCATACTGTTTCTGAGCAAGAAGCAAATAACCTGAAAGACATTCAAGCACATGCTGATAAGGACGTGTTGAATTTGGGTTTCTCAAAATGATTTCTTTTCCGCCTTCTACCGCCCGAATACAGTCCGGAATAATTCTGTCTGTTGCGTAATCTCCACCGCCAATCACGTTACCACTGCGGGCTGTAGAAATAGCAGGTGAAGCTTTATCTGCAAAGAACGAATTGCGGTAGCTGTAAGTTACGAGCTCCGAGCAGCTTTTACTGTTTGAGTACGGGTCAAACCCGCAGAGCTCCTCATTTTCGCGATACCCCCACATCCATTCTTTATTAAGGTAAACCTTGTCTGTCGTTATGTTTACAAATGATTTTATAGATTTACAAGCACGAACAGCTTCTAAAACATTAACTGTTCCAATAACATTTGTTTCGTACGTACCGACAGGATCTTTATAAGAAGTTCGTACAATTGGCTGTGCAGCAAGGTGAAGAACTATATCAGGCTTTACTTCTTGCATTGCAATTTTCAGCTTATCACCGTCACGGATATCACCAATTATAGACTTAATCTGAGATGCAGTTTTAGTCTGTTCAAAAAGATTTGGGCATGTTGGAGGTTCAAGAGAATACCCTGTTACTTCAGCCCCTGCTAAAAACAAGATACGACTGAGCCAGGTTCCCTTAAAACCAGTATGACCCGTGAGAAAAACTTTTTTTCCTTTATAAAACGAAAGCAAATCATTCATCTTTAGTAACCGCGTGTATTAAAATGATCCCATATATTCCATGGAGCTTTACCTGTAGCCCAAAGCGCATCAAGTTCTTCTTTATCTTTCAACATGTCCATTGGATGCCAGAAGCCGCTGTGCTTATATGCATGCAGTTGACCATCTTTTGCAATATTCTGCAACGGAGTACGCTCCCACATAATATTATGAGAATCTTCCGGAATATAATCCAAAGCTTTATTTTCGCAGACAAAGAACCCGCCGTTAATCCACGAATCTGTCGGTTTTTCCTGAAACTGACAGATTGTACCATCTTCGTTTATATCAAGAGCACCAAAACGACCTTCAGGTTGGACGGCTGTTAATGTAACAAGCTTTCCCGACTTAGCATGAGAATCAACAAGTTTTTCAATATTAACATCAGCAACTCCATCGCCATATGTAAGCATAAACGGTTCGTTGCCAATATATTTCTTTGCTTTTTGAATGCGTCCAGCCGTCATTGTATCCGCACCTGTATAAAGCATTGTAACTTTCCATGGCTCAGAACGCATTTTATGAATTTGAACATCGTTATTAGCAAGATCAATAGTCATATCAGAATAGCGATTATAATAATTCAAAAAATAATCTTTTATTACATGACCTTTATAGCCTGTAAGTATAACGAAATCGTTATAGCCATAGTGACTATATATTTTCATGATGTGCCATAAAATCGGATATCCACCGATATGCACCATAGGCTTAGGAACTTTACGAGTTTCTTCACCAAGACGAGTACCTTTTCCACCGGCAAGAATTAGTGCATGCATAATAACATCACTCTTCGTTTTTAGTTTTATTAATTATAATAAAAAGTTTTACAATACCATATGGCAAAAACATTTTTATTATTTTTTTCATATATAAAATACATTTTGTAAATATAGACTTTATTTTTTTCAAAACAAATCTATATCTGTACAATTTTCCAAAATATACGTGAAGCCATTCATCATAATTTTCTTCCCACTCATCATTATGTAAGCCATTCCAAAATTTAGGTTGACAATATGCATGAATAATCAACGCTTTAGAAACAGATTTCGAAGTTGGATGAACAGAATACTCTTTCGCCAAATACTGAATATTTAAATTATATTCCTGCAACATAAACTCAAATATCCCTTGTTCTCCATAACGTAAAAATTTTCCATATTTTCTTGCTGCACTTATACAATAATCATATGCAGACAGATAATCAAAATTGTCATAAAAAGCAAACACAGAATAACAATTAGAACTACGAGAATAATCAAACTGAGGAGCCTCATTCTTTATCTCTTTGTAAAATTGTTTAAGAACACTAGTTTGCTTTACTGGCAAAAACTGCGCATTACAAGACGAATTTTCTAACAAATTCTGAAAATCAGTTTTTAATACAACATCATAATCCGACCAAATAACACACGAATATTCCGATAATAATCTAAGGCATTCATATTTACACAAAACCATAGGCGAGAAATATTTATTTATTTCTACAGAAAAATTCGCTGGGTCATAATTCTTAAACTGATAATAATAAAACTTTGTTGGAAAAATACGATTTATTCTTTTTTGTTCATACAATGATATTCCATCATGAAAAACAACCACTTCATCTATTTGTATATTCAATTTTCTTATATTGACTATTAATGTTGCTATGTTACCAACATCTTTTTTTGTACCACCTGTAACAATACACTTCTTTTTTTTCATAAATTATTCAATCTCCCATGGCATCAATAAAACAACAGCTCCATCTCGATAATCATCTCCAAACTTTGTATTAATAGATCCAACTATACTAAACGGCAACACAACATCTCCTTTTCCCAAAATTACTTCAACATGATGCAAACCAGCCAAAATTTCAAAATTATACTCCCCAACATTAAGTATATTATTAGGAACATTAAACTTAAATTTAACATTACCTCTGAAAGATTTATCTATATTCTGACTATCCCTTAACCATGTAGCACACACAACTTCTCCGTTTTTCTTTTTCAATAACGCTCCCACATTTAATAAATCAGAATATTCCAAAACCTCAGCTTCAATTACACACTGCACATTTTCATCTAATCTTGAAATCTTAGTTACAATTTCATCATTCTTTGTTATATAGAGTCTCTTTATCGAAAAATTCCGATGTTTTTTTACTGTTTCAGAAATCTGCCAAACACCAGTTTCCAATACACTCTCACTAGGCATCATATAGTGAGAGACAACATCATATATATTATTAGAACAATAATCTATCTTTCCTCTATTTAAAATAACTCCAGAAGTACATAATGATTCAACAGCATTCATCTGATGACTTACGAACAACACAGTTCTCCCTTGTCTGGTGCTAAGTTCATTCATCTTTCCCAAGGCCTTCTTCTGAAATGCAGCATCCCCTACGGCCAAAACCTCATCTGCAATTAAAATTTCGCTATCTAAGTGAGCAGCAACGGCAAAAGCCAAACGTACATACATACCACTGGAATATCTTTTTACAGGAGTATCAATATGTTTTTCAATCTCACTGAATGCAATAATTTCATCAATTTTACGGTCAACTTCGCGGCGTTTCATACCTAAAATTGCACCATTAAGGTAAATATTCTCTCTACCGGTAAGTTCTGGATGGAATCCTGTACCTACTTCCAAAAGTGAAGATACTCTGCCATTAATTTTGACTTTTCCTTCGGTTGGAGCCGTTATACGACTCAAAACTTTCAATAAAGTAGACTTACCAGCACCATTATGACCGATAATACCTACTCTGTCTCCCTGATGGATTTCAAAATTCAAGTTATCAAGTGCCCAAAATCCATCTTTATCGTTATCATATCGATGCGAGCCAATCTGTCCATGAGGATCTTCTTTACCACGCTTTAGAGCAAACCAAGTCTGTATATCTCTAAAAAGTGTACCATTATTAATTACACCAAGTCTATAATATTTAGATAAATTTTCTGCTTTAATTGCTATATCGCTCATATTTTATCAATTATACAATAAAATATCTTGTTTGTTAAGATACATATCG
>JAILNY010000029.1 GCA_024691105.1 Treponema sp.
ATGGATTCTTGACAAACGGGGCCTTTATGGTATAAAACTGATGTAGCGACAAAGAGGCCGCAGGTAGAATTTCGTAAAAAATACGAGGTAGTATCTGCGACCTCTTTTTTGTTTTGGGAGGCTTTTTATGGCAAAATTTATTTTTGTAACAGGTGGTGTTGTTTCCGGACTTGGAAAGGGAATTACTGCAGCCTCGCTCGGACGGCTTTTAAAGTGCCGTGGTCTTAAGGTAACAAGTCAAAAACTTGATCCATACATGAACGTTGACCCGGGAACGATGAGTCCTTTTCAGCATGGCGAAGTCTTTGTAACTGATGACGGTGCTGAAACAGACCTTGATCTTGGGCATTACGAACGATTTATTGACGAAAATTTGACCCGTTATTCAAACCTTACAAGTGGACGTGTTTACTGGAATGTTTTAAACAAAGAGCGTCAGGGCGAATACCTTGGTCAAACTGTTCAGATAATTCCACATGTAACAAATGAAATTAAGGATTTTATTTTAAAGAATGCTGAGGTTAAGGATGAAAACGGAAAAACTCCTGACGTCAGCATTGTAGAAATCGGCGGTACAATCGGTGATATCGAAAGTCAGCCGTTCCTTGAAGCAATCCGTCAGCTTGCAATAGAAGTCGGACGCCGCAATTGTCTTTTTATTCACGTGTGTCTTGTTCCGTACATCAGCGGCTCAGATGAATTTAAATCTAAACCGACACAGCATTCTGTAAAAGAAATCATGGCCGTAGGAATTCACCCGGATATCATCGTTACCAGAAGTGACGAAGCAGTTCCTGATGAAATCAGAAAAAAGATTTCGCTTTTCTGTAACGTTGCTGAAGACTGCGTAATTGATAACAGAACACTCGGCAGTTTGTACGAAGTTCCTCTTATGCTGCACGAGCAGAAGATGGATGACGTTGTCTGCCGCGAGCTTGGAATTGAAAATACAAAGTGCAATATTTCGCAGTGGCAGAAAATGGTTGATACGATTCATGCGCGCAAAGATGAAATTCAAATTGCGCTTGTCGGAAAATACGTAAAGCTTCACGACTCTTATCTGAGTATTGTTGAGTCTTTAAATCATGCATCATTTGTTGCAGGTAAAAACGTAAAGATAAAATGGGTCGACAGTGACAGCGTAACAGATCAGAGCGCACCAGAAATTTTTGCAGACTGCAAGGGAATTATTTTGCCGGGCGGCTTTGGTCATCGTGGTGTAGAAGGAATGGTTTGCGCCTGCCGTTATGCGCGTACGCACAAGATGCCTTATTTTGGAATTTGTCTTGGAATGCAGATTGCGGTTATTGAATTTGCGCGAAGTGTTTTAGGTTATGCTGATGCAAACAGCCGAGAGTTTGATGAGATGTGCGAGCACCCTGTAATTGACCTGATGAAAAATCAGGAAGGCGTTATCAAAGGCGGTACAATGCGTCTTGGAAGTTACCCTTGTAAGGTTGCCAAAGGAACAACCCTCAGAAATGCTTACGGTTCAGATCTTATTAATGAACGTCACCGTCACCGTTACGAATTTAACAACGACTATCGCGAGCAGATGATAAACGCAGGTCTTATCTTAAGCGGAACTTCTCCAGATGATACACTTGTTGAAGCTGTAGAAGTAGAAGGACAGTTCCACGTCGGCGTTCAGTTCCATCCGGAATTTAAATCACGTCCAAATGCTGCTGGGCCTTTGTTTGTTGAATTTGTCAAAGCGTGTATTTCGTTTTAAAAAATAAAAAAAGTTTAAGAAAAATATTGACATTTTTTTTTAATAACTGTATAACAAAAACAACTTAGACAAAGACGTCGTAGATTTATTTCTGCGACGTCTATTTTTTTTATGGCAAAGGCGCCACGTTTCATATATGAGACGTGGCGTTTTTTATAGACGGCGATGAGGTCGGGCAAGTGCATAAAGTGCACAGTGCATTTGTCTGATTTCATCGCTTTTTTATTTACCGCGGATCGTAATGAACTTAACAGCATTGCGTTAGCGTGCCGCTAACGCGGTATTTTGGAGGTGTGAATAAAAAATTACATCCGTGTAATTTTTTATTCTGCAGATTTTGCCTTGCGGTAAATCTGCGATTCACGCCTTCCATGGCGTGCCGCTGTCGCGGTATTTTGGAGGTATTTATGAGTGAAGTGTGGAGCGTGTGGTTCCTGATTGGTGCAGCACTTGTATTCTTTATGCAGTGCGGCTTTGCAATGGTTGAAACTGGTTTTACCCGTGCAAAAAATGCCGGTAACATTATTATGAAAAACTTAATGGACTTCTGTATCGGAACTCCTATGTTTATGTTACTTGGTTTTGGCTTGATGATGAGCGAAAACTATTTCTTTGGCTTTATCGGAAAACCAAACCTTCAGTTGTTTACAAACTTTGCGGACCTTGATTGGTCAAGTTTTGTATTCAACCTTGTATTCTGTGCAACTGCCGCTACAATCGTTTCTGGTTCAATGGCAGAACGTACAAAGTTTTCTGCATACTGTATTTATTCAGCTGTAATTTCTGCAGTTGTATATCCAATCGAAGCAGGCTGGGTATGGAACGGACAGGGATGGCTTGCACAGCTCGGATTTGTTGACTTTGCCGGCGGTGCTGCAATCCACTCAGTTGGTGGAACAGCTGCCTTGATTGGTGCAATGTTCCTTGGACCACGAATTGGAAAATATGATTATGACAAGAACGGAAAGGTAACAAAAGTTCATGCTATTCCGGGACATTCTTTGACACTTGGTGCACTTGGTACATTCATCCTCTGGTTCGGCTGGTATGGATTTAACGGTGCTGCATGTACACAGCTTGGTGGAGTAGGTGGACTTGCTGCAGTATTCACAACTACAACAATTGCTCCTGCAATCGCTGCAGTTACAACAATGATTTTTACCTGGATCAAGAACGGAAAGCCTGATGTTTCAATGACACTCAATGCTTCCCTTGCAGGTCTTGTTGCAATTACACCAACTTGTGCAACTGTAGATGCACTTGGTGCTTCTGTAATCGGTATTGTTGCCGGAATTATCGTAGTGCTTGTTGTTGAACTTCTTGACCTTAAGCTTCATATTGATGACCCGGTTGGTGCTGTTGCAGTTCACCTTGCAAACGGTATCTGGGGTACATTGTCAGATGGTTTGTTCAACGTAGAAAGCGGTTTGTTCTATGGTGGCGGTGCAGGTCATCTTGGTATTCAGTGTATCGGTGAATTTACAATCGTTGCATGGACTGCAGTTTGTATGATTATCACATTCACTTTGATTAAAAAGTTCCATGGACTTAGAGCAAGCCGCGAAGAAGAAGTTGTCGGACTTGATAAGCTTGAACACGGAATCGATTCAAGTTACGCAGGATTTATCATGGCTCCACAGGTTATGACTGGAGGAGAAGCTGGAATCGGCGGCTTGAGCGCTGCAGAGAAGGTTCCTGTAGAAAAGGCAATTCCTGTTACAAAGGGAACAAAGAAGCCTGGTGCAAAATTCCATATGGTTACAATCGTTACACGTCAGAGTAAGTTTGATGAACTTAAGAGAGCAATGAACGACATCAACGTAACTGGTATGACAGTAACAAACGTACTTGGTTGCGGCCAGCAGCACGGAAATGTTCAGAAGTACCGTGGTGTAGAAATGGATATGACACTGCTTCCTAAGATTAAGGTTGATATCGTTGTAAGTGAAGTTCCTGTTGACCTTGTAATAACTGCTGCAAAAGAAGTTCTTTACACAGGTAACATTGGTGACGGAAAGATCTTTGTTTACGATGTTGAAAATGTTGTTAAGGTTCGTACCGGAGAAGAAGGTTACGAAGCTCTTCAGGACTAGTTTTATAAATATGATGGGGGAGAAATCCCCCTCGCGTCAAACAAAAAGGGGCTTTTGTCCCTTTTTGTTTTTTGCTACCCCCTCTGCGTTCTCAATCGCCGCCCGTAACGCCTGCTTTATCACATTCCCACCTTTGTGAAATATTCACAAAAAAATCATCATATTTTCATTCATTTGCTTATCGCGATGATTTCTTCGCTGTGCACGATAATCTCAAGCGGAATCATCGATTACTTTCATTACATTTACTTCGATGTTCCTGATATGATGAATCCTATAAAAACCTTTACGGAATCATTCGTTCATCTGAGATTCAATCTTCTGTCTTCGTGCATTCTTGCGCAGATTCCGATTTCGTTTGCTGACCGCCTCATTGCAACATTTGCGGGTTTTGGTATCTATCGCCTCTGTGACCGTTTTATCGAGAGAAGATAATGATGAACAATTTACACACAGTAGAAGAACTTGTGCGAATCATTCAGAATTACATTACCTTTTTTATGGTGTTCGACATTCTGTTTTTTGTGATGCTTATCGTAAGCGTTTTTCTTTTAATAAGATTTTTAAAATCACGAAAAAGCCTCCGCGACTCAAACGAATATCTTATGTATACGATTCACGGTCAGGAAGAAGAACGCTCACGCATCGCCCGCGAGCTCCACGATACAGTTGCACAGGATCTGCGTTATTGCCGCAATCTCTTAGAAAAAAATGAGCAGTCATCGGATATACCGGAAAATACTAAGAAAAATATTGCCGAAACCGTACAGATACTCGAAAAATCTTTGTCACAGGTTCGCCTTATAAGCTATAATCTTTCGCCTGCAGACATTACTAAAAAAGATTTAAAGGAAAATCTTGTTAACCTGTGCGCTTCGATGAGCCAGACTTGCAGCGTAAAATTCAGAATATCTATGCCGGACGAAACGGGCACATCTTTTTTAGACGAAAATGATATTTTAAATCTGTATAGGATTGCACAGGAATCGTTTAC
>JAILNY010000035.1 GCA_024691105.1 Treponema sp.
TTTCATCTACGATTCCGGAAAAACCGTAAACCGTATCGGTCGGAATTATAACGATTCCGCCCTTTAAGAGAATGGATGCGCAAAGCTCTGCGCTGTTTTTATCAGATTTGAGGCACTTCATATACCGGGATTCCTGCGACAACCTCGAAATTTTTCTTTTTAATGGAAATATTTCCGTAAGAAATATCATATAAAAGAGTCATAATAAAAACAAGTATGCCGACTGCAAGACCGCTGGCCTTACAAACCCATTCCGGTATATAAACTACAGGCTTTCTTTTAAGAACAGTTCCCGTTTCGTATTTTAAGTCTTTTGCAGGTCCAAGTCCCTTGATTTTTACAAGTTTTTCTCCGTCTGCAACATAATCAAGCTTGCGTGCATAGGCTGCAATAACGTCTTTATCATTCTGAATGGCAGTTTTTTCAAGTTTGAGTTCTGAATTTATATTCTGAATATTCTGTGTATTTGCACTGATAATACGTTTTTGCTCTGTAAGTTGGTTTGCCGCCCAAATTCCGTTTCTTCCGCATATTCCGCAGATTAAAACATAGACCGCTACACCGGCTAAAACAGATAATAAATACTTCAAGCTTTTCATGATAGTTTAATTATCGGAAATTTTTTTATTTTCTTAAATGATAATATGTGCTATAATATATTATCTATATGATAAATAATTGTGTAGAAATTAGACTTTTCTACCGATAATATATTGAATCAATATAAACTTACTTATAGACTTTTGGTTCCAAAAGGGGAAGATACATGAGTAATTCAAACGATACAAATGAACTTGATAACTACGGCGTTTGGGTAAAGAAACCACCTAAGGACATTCAGCCTGATGCTGATAATCCAGACGGCATGGATGATGCGTTCGCTCTTGATGACGCTCTTCCTGACTTTGATATGCCAGAAGGTCTTGATTCTGAATCTACGGCAGCTGATGAAACTGTCGCAGAAGAAACTGCTGAATCAAATGCAGATATTTCTCTTGATGTAACAGAAGAAACTTTAGACGATCCTTTTGCAGGAGTTGATTTTTCTGATATCGAAGAACCATCTGCTCCAGAAGAATCAGATACCCTTACCTCTTCTGACTTTGAAATTGAAGACAGCGAACCAACTGTAGAATCCTCAGATTCCCTTACTCTTGATGATCTTTCAATTGATGAACCAACTGAAGAAAATACAACAGAAGCCTCAGGCGACAGCATTGACTCAATAGATGTCGGCGACTTTATGGCTGATGATTTAAATATTCCTGAAGAAACTACAGAAACTTCTGACGTAAGTGCAGAAAGTTTTGGAACAGAAGATGTGACAGAATCTGTAACTGAGCCGGCCGCTGCAGAAGCTTCTGCAGAAGAAAGCAGCGACACAACAGAGACAGTTGACTTTAACCTTGACTCTATGGAAGACGGCGAAATTGATCTTGATAACTTCTTAAGCGATGACTCAAGTTCTGGCGGCGAAGAAACAGTTGACGTTTCAGACTTTGGTTTAAGCAGCTCGGATTCTGAAAGCGTAAACCTTGACGACTTCCTTGACGGCGGAGACTTTGGCGGAGATCCAAAACCAAAGCAGGAAGAAATTGTAGAAGAAGAACCACTTGATATAAATCTTTCTTTCGATGAAAGTGCAAACTCTTTTGAAGTAGAAGAAGAAAATGCAGAAAGTTCTTCAGACTCTTCTGACGAATCAGGAGCCTTCTCCGGCGAAGACGTAGATTCAGAATCTATAGACCTTTCTGAGTTTGGTGTTGAAGAAGGGGAAGACGAAGCTCCAGTAAAAGGACCAGAAGACGTAATTAACGAACCACCAAAAGAAATTGTTGACTACGATCTTAAAGTAACAGCTGACACAGATGACGATAGTTCTGTTTCAATGAGTGATATCGTTTCCGGAAATATTGCAGGAAGTGATGACGCTTCTGTCGCTGCTGATACAACAGTTGAAAGCTCAGAAACAGACACAGTAGTATCTGAGACAGCAGGTGCTGCTTCTGATGACTCAGAGATTTCTCTTAAGGGACAGGAAATTTTACAGCAGATTGTCGGCGAGCTTGCTTCTCTTAAAGATGAAATTAAAAACCTTAAGACTGACTTTGCAGAGCTTAAGACACATGATTCTTCATCTGACATTACAATTGAACAGAACACAGAAGAAAATACAGGCTTCTTTGCTGACAGCGACGAAGATGATACAATCGCCCTTTCCGGCGATGAACTTGACAATATCTTAAACAATGCAGAATTCCTTGATGAAACAGCACCTTCTGAGAACGCAGAGGAAACTGCAGTTGAATCTTCTGATTTGTCTGGTGACACAGAAACTTCAGAAACAGAAAATGCACCGATTGATTCTGTAAGCACAGTTTCTAACGGTCAGTTTGCATCGATGATTGATGACAACGCATTTGACGACAGTACAATCTTTGACGATTCAGCAGATGACGAAAGTCTTGATGAGACAGAAGAAGACATCAATCCAGAAATCAGTGAAGATTTGCCGGATGAAATTGAAATTCCTAAAGTAGATGATTTTTCTGAAGGCGATTCATTTGAATCAAGTGAACCTTCTATCGAACCTGAAATGACTTCTGACTCAGAAACTATTGAAAATCCAAATCCAATGGATGAGATTTTCCCAGAAGATGAATCAAGCATTGACAGTTCATTGACAACAGAAAATCTTGACTACATTGCAGAAGATTCTACAAATCCTGTTTCTGTAGAAGAATCGTCAGACAGCGAAATCAGTCTTGATGATGATTTGGGAGACCTTGACTTACCTGCTCCAACAGTTGACGAAATCAGTGATTCACTTGATGAAACTGCAGATGAAACTGTTGCAGAGCCTTCTTTTGATGCAGAACCACAGATAGAAGAATCAGAAGAACCTGTTATTGAAGAAACAGCTGTAACAGTTGATTCTGAATCTGACAAAGACGGAGAGATACCAACAGATCTTAAACAGGAAATTAAATCAGTTCTTTCTTATATGGATCAGCTGCTTGAAAATCTTCCTGAAGATAAAATCTCTGAATTTGCTCAATCTGAACACTTTGTAACATATAAGAAATTGTTCCAGGAGCTGGGACTTTCATAATGGGATTACTTTCTCACATAAGCAATTCCGGTTCTAAATCTTTACCAAAGAAAAAAGAAACCGGATTGCTTGCAAAAGCATTGCAATCATCAGGTAAAAATATAGACTCATTTCAGGAATGGTCAAGATCTAAAGGTTTTGACCATTGTGGTTTATTTACGTCTGTTCATGGAATGATGGTAATTACTCATGCCTATGGAATTGACAGTCAGACAATTGCAAGTTCTGTTTCTTCAAAGGATTTCTGGCTTGGAACACTCAGGATTAAGGGCAATGCTGTTAATTACACAAAAGCAGATCAGGAATTTTATAACTTTTTACAATTCTTCTCTTTTGATATAAGAAACTCTGTTACTCATATCAGTTTTATTAAAACCGGAAATGACGAAGATTTTGAATTGCTTTTGATTTACAATCTTGATTCTGATAACGCAATTAATGCAGAGATTTCTGATACAGAAACTCTTGTAAAAAATAATTTGTATAAAGAACGCGATTTTTCAAAGCTTGCAAATTCGATTTCGGATTATGCAAAAACCTTTAACTATCATTTGATGACACTTAATTTAAAAGATGTAATTATGTCATCAATAAAATCAATTCAGCTGCCGGAAGCAAACCTGAAAAAAGCGGTCGCAGACTGTGTTTACGAACAGGCATTTGATTTACTTAACAGAGCTTTTCCTGCACCAAATGGAATTTCTTATAAAGACAAATTCGATATTAAAATCTGTTTTGTAGAAACAGAGAATGTTGATGAAAATCTGATTTTTTCACATATCTGCCTTTTGCTTAGAGAACTTTTGTGCAAGACAGCAGTTCAGCCTGCTATTGTTGACTCAAAATGCTCACAGGATGTTCAGTTTATAGTTTCATATTTAAGCTGAACCAGAAAGGAAAATCATGTCAATTGAATATCTTAAAGCAAGAAATGAAAGTCTGACATGCACATACAACGGACTATACCTTCATTCAAGTTATAATCCGGAAAATGAAAGCCAACGTTTTGTTCAGTCGCTTAAGATTGATTATACACCAGAATCGATAGTTGTAATTGAACCTGCCCTTGCCTATTGCGCAAAGGATTTGCGCGCGCGATTCCCGGAAGTAAAGCTTTATGCTATAAGATTTGCTAAGGAATTTAACGCGGCTTCGGCATCATACGCGGCTTCGGCATCATGCGCGACTTTTGAAAAAGAATTTTTGTTTGATTCTCCTAATGCACTTTCTTTAGAATTATTTAATACGCTTGGCGAAGAAGGTTTATTAAATTCTTTTTTTGTAAGCTGGCCACCATCAGCAAAAGCCTTTGCACAAAAAGATGCTGAATGCTGGAATGTAATTTCGTCAGTCGTTAAAAATGCACAAAGCATACTTGCAACAAGACAATATTTTGCAAAGCGCTGGATAAAAAATCAATTTAATTTTTTTAATTCAATTTATAAAACTGCGCTCTTAAATAAAATTGACATGCCGGTTTTAATATGCGCCTCAGGTCCAAGCTTAAAAACAAGCATTCCATTTATAAAAAAAATGCAGGAACAGTTTTTTATAATTGCATGCTCAAGTTCATTAAAGCCGCTTCTTTACAACAAGATAAAACCGGATTTATGTATTTCAACAGACGGCGGCTATTGGGCAAAAAAACATCTTGAGTGTCTTATGCAAAACACAGATATTCCGCTTTGCATTCCGTCAGAAAGCTGTGTTTCAAAAAAGATTTTGCGAAAGAACACTATAATACCTTTGGCATACGGAGACAACGCCGACAATCTGATCTTTGAAAAATTTTCTATTCCATACTTATATGCAAAACGTAACGGTACAATCAGCGGAACCGCTGTTGAACTTGCACAGTCGATTACGGATAAAAACATTTTTTTCTGCGGTCTTGATATGGAATCAACAAAAGGATTTGTTCACACTCAGCCAAACGAGCTTGAAAATATAAACTCGCTTATCGATACAAAATTGACTCCCCGCGAAAAACGGATTTTTATACAGGGACGAGACTCAAGTCAGCTTGAAATATACAGAAACTGGTTTATTGAAAACTCTGAACGTCTTTCAAAAAGACTCTACAGACTTTCGGATGGATGGAATTATTGCAATAAACTTGGTTTTATAAAAGATATTAACTGGTCAGAAATTACAAACTACATTGAATGCAAAAATTTTAGCGCAGAAGAAAAGAAAAAATATTTTACAAATGCTTCTATAACTGAATGCGGTAAAAGCGAAGTAAAAAAAATATTTTTAGATCTTTTGAATAATGCTGAATGGCAAAAAAATTATTTTCCTGCAGATTTTATTGCGGTAAAAAGAAAATTTGGGCCAGACAAAATTTGCGCCGAGAAAAATCTTAATTCCAAAATTGAAGATATAAAAAAATATATTGCAAGTCAGGAAACTTAGATGATATATAATCAGATAATAAAATCCAAAGACAATTTTGACATTCCTCTTTTTTCTGACGGACGCGCGATGCATTCAAAATATGCACCGATAAAAGAAGCCGAAAGCTTTGGTTCTGATATTAATAAAGAAAATCGTTTTACGATAATCCTTGGACTTGGCGGCGGTTATCACATAGAGTCCTTTGCAAAAAAAAATCCTGAACAGTTTATACTTGTAATTGAACACACTAACGAAGATATTGAATATTTAAGTTCCATTGAATGCGTTCAAAAACTAAAGTCACAAAAAAATGTAGCAGTCATTTGTAAAACACAAATTAAAGAAGCAATCTTAAAAAAATATATTCCCTCATTTTACGGTGGAATAAATATATTATCCAACAGAGCCTGGTATAATTTTGATGAAGCTTCTGCAAAAAAAATAATTGAAGAAATTCAAAACGCAATAAATTTATGTTCAAAGGATTTTTCTGTTCAAAGTCATTTTGGATTTATCTGGCAAAAAAACATCTTAAAAAATCTCAAAACGGTTTATAAAGAAAATACTTTATCAGCGCCAGACAATGGTGCGCCTTCTCCTTTACAAATACCGCACCTCGCGCCCGCCTTGCAAACCCCGCCAGCCTTGCAAACCGCGCTCAGACAAAAAAAGATTGCCGCAATAATTGCCGCAGGACCTTCACTTGATTTTACAATTAAAAACATAATTAGTTCGCGCGAAAATTATTTTATAATTGCAACAGACACAGCTTTTTCTGTAATAGAAAAATATAAACTTAACTGCGATGCAGTGGTCTCAATTGACGGGCAGAACATCAGCAGTAATCATTTTACCGGCCATGATTGTAAAAATACAATTTTTGTCTTTGACATGCAGGCAAACAGCAACGCAGTCTCTTTTGTAAAAAAAATCGGAGCCCCTGTTATCCTTACAAAATCAGGACATCCACTTTGTGAATATGCCCAAAAATATGGAACTGATTCCACGGGCGTATTTTCAAGGCTTGATTCAGGGGCCGGAACTGTAACGATTGCCGCAATAGATTTTGCTCATTACGCAGGCTTTGAAAAGATCCAAGTCTTTGGAGCAGACTTTGCCTACATCTTTGAAAAGCCGTATGCTAAAGGAACGTATTTTGACATGCTTTACCGTAAAAACGAATCAAAACTTGTTCCTGCAGAAAATCTTTTTACAAACCTTCTTTACAGAACAGAAATACAAAAAGAAATTTTGTCACTTAGCGGCACGACAACTAACAAAATCACAACTGAAATTTTAAATTCCTATAAGACAACCTTTTTAGAATGGATAAGAGCCAACGGCTACCAGTATGAATATAAAGATTTTATTTATTACA
Organism: Treponema sp.; assembly: GCA_024691105.1. Taxonomy (GTDB): domain Bacteria; phylum Spirochaetota; class Spirochaetia; order Treponematales; family Treponemataceae; genus Treponema_D. The sequence goes on from JAILNY010000035.1 coordinate 6,888, forward strand.
TAAATCTTTCAGAAAACGTCTCAAAAATTAAGTCACGCTTGGACAGTAACTTTGACACGTCTTGTATTCCTGATATTCCTTGTACGCCCTATATGCCCGAGTTTAACTACGAAAAGTTCTCTCAAAAAATTAAAGATGACATAAAGACTGCCCTGGCTCGAAAAAAGAACATTTCTTCTATAGCAGACCTTTCAGATCTAGAAATAGCCCTGCTTCCTGCGGTTTCTTATTACAGAAATCAAATAAAAAATATTTGCTTTGACGAAGCTTTGAAACTTGCATTGAGCAAAATTCTAGAGTATACTTAATATATTATGAATAAGAAATTTTTCAACCTAATAGTTATTTCAATATGTAGTATTTTTTTTGTTACATTAGTCGCAACAGGATGCTTTTTATATTCAGATTACAAGACAGGGACTCAGGCAGCAGAAAAACGCTTTGAAAAATTGTTTAACCAGACAGAAAACATAGCCGCAAGATATCCTGCTGGCTCAGAAGATTTTAATAATGAATTTAACAAAGCCGTTGGAAGTCCTGAGTATTATTATTCACTCAGTCTTAAAACTTCATCAGTTGAAATTTACACATATCCTTCAGATCTTCAAAGCTCGGCAAAATCTTTTGTAATTACAAAATCAAGCCGTCTTACACAAGGTAATAACATAGACTTAACCTTGACAGCTTCTATTTACACACTGCCGTCATCAATTATTTTTTCAAGAATTAAAATCGCCTTTATCATAATTCTTGCAGCAACTCTTTCTAGTGCGCTCTGTCTTATATACCTTTATGTAAGCGAAGGAAGTCCGTCAAAACCTAAAAAAGTTGTAGAAGAATATAACTCGTCAGACAGTCTTTTAGATGATGACTTAGACCTTCCGGAAGTAGATTCAGAAGAAGAATATAAAATTGAATCTGAAGAAAAAACAGATGATGAATATAAAATCAATTTTGAAGAAGAGCCAGAAAAACAATCTTCAGAAAATAAAATTGAGACAGAAAGCGAAGCCTACTCTAAATCAGATATTCCTACCGAAACAGAAGAAAATAAAACACAGTCTTCGACTTCTTCTGCTCCTTCGCCTGCGCCAGAAGCAAATACGATTAGCAATCTATTTAATACAAGTACAGGCTTCTGTTTTGAAAGCAATCTTCTTACAAGACTTGACAGCGAGCTTGCACGTGCTTCCAGCAGCCAGATTGAATTATCGCTTGTTCTTATTCAGATACCGGGCCTAAAACTTGACAGCGACTGCGGTGTAGAAGTTTGCAAGCGCATCCTTGAAATTTTCCATTACCGCGATATGCTTTTTGAATACAAGACAGACGGAATTGCCGTAATATTCAGTAACTCGGATATTGATAAGGCAATGGAAAGTTCTGAGACAATTTTTGCAGAAATCTGTTCAATGTTACGAAAGCACGGCATTTCAACAAAGCCGTTATTCGGTATTGCATCTCGTTCATTACGCTTTATCTCAGGAGAGCGCCTTATGACAGAAGCAGAACAGGCATTACTCCATGCAAAAGAAGACCCGGCAAACCCGATTATCGCATTCCGTGTAAATCCAGAAAAGTACCGCAAATTTATGGCAAGTAAGTCGTAATAAAAGCCGTGCTAGTTCTGCACAGATGAATCAGTATTTCTTTCGTAGGCTTCTTTTAATGATTTAAGTTCCCCTGCATCGGGGAATTTTTTTTCTAAAAAGTCGAGATTCAGTTTTGCAGCTTCAAAATCCTTTGCGGCCATAAGAACACTTGTGTAATTTACAAGGAGATCCTTATCGTCCGGTTTTTCTAAAACAAGATTTTTATATAAAAGGCAGGCTTTTTTTGTGTCCCCTGACATTGCATAAAGATACGCAACAGAGGAACGCAAAGCCAAATTTTCAGGATCTTTTTTTAAGATATTTTCAAATACTTCCCTTGCCTTTGAATACTGCTTATCCAGGGCATAGCAGCGGCCAACCTTGTAATACGCAGCATCGTGCAGGGATTTATCATTCATTGCAGTTTTATAAAACTCAATAGCCTTGGAATAGTTTTTGAGCTTTACATATTCTTCTGCGAGGTTGTAATACTCTGCATAAAGATTTTTTGTTTTTACCTGTTTTTCCCCCGGAACAAACACAGTATTTGTCGTGCAGGAAAAAAATATAAAACAAAATAAAACTGCAAAAAGTCTTTTCATTTATCCGCCTTTAATTCACCATAAAACGACTGAACAAAATCAGCCGAGAACAGTTTTTTCAATCTCATAAAGCTGAGACTTATAAAGGCCAGAGATATTATGTCCGTAATCTGCAATAAGCTGAATCATATTGCGTGGAGCATCTTTTGTATCACAGCCGTTAAGACGGTCGCCCGCGTCACCAAGACCTGGCATAATGTAAGCTTTTTCGTTCATAACAGGGTCCATCCAGAGTGTATAACATGTACAGTTTTCAAGAGCACGTGTTACACGGATAGAACCTTTGAGCGTAGAAATTGTATTAAAGAATGAAATTGACTTTGGACGAACTCCCTGACTCTGAAGATATTTTACAACAGTAACAAGAGAACCACCTGTTGCGTTCATCGGGTCAGCAAAAATCAAATCTTTACCGTCAAGCTGTTCGAGGTTAAAGAAAGATTTATTCAAGTCCATGATGTATTCCATGTCAGACTCATTCTTTGTGTCATTGCGGCTTATCTTAAAAAGCGCAAATGGTGTTCTGTATTCGTGGCTTGAATATTCCTGGATTTCTTTTGACATAATCATACTTGGCAAAAGCGCACCACGGAGCATTACGCACATTACAGTGTTTTCAATCTTATGGTCAATGTCAGGAATTTTATGAACAGCGTAGTTCTGAACAGGATAAGTTACCGGAGTCTTTACAACGATGTGTCCCTTTTTATCTGAGTGCTGGTCTGTATATGCCATGCGGAAAAGCATTTCGTATGCGCGCTGGCTGTAATACATAAACTCCTGGTGGTCAGTGCGTTCGTCGCGAAGCTTAGAAATTACGCGTGAACATTCAGCATGAGCACCTTCTTCTGTAACAAAAGAATAAACTTTGATATTAGGATGCTTTGCGCAGATTTTCTGCATTTCGTGGCCGAGTTTATCATAGCCTTCAATTATTTTTTCTTCGTTCTTCGGTTCAAAATATTTCATTGTGTCTTTGAACATTACTTCAAGACTTTTTAAATCCTGCATATCTTCGTTTGTAAGATATCCGTCAAGATCTTCTGCTTTTAAAATAATCTTATCTTCGGCCATTTATTTTCTCCTGTTATTTAGTAAACATATCAATAAGCTGTTTAGAACTGATATGAACTCCACTCAATTTAACGGTCTTTGAATCAACCATCTGCATTTCTGAATCTGTAAGTCCAAGGGCAAGAGTCAAAAGAGACATTGCAGGCTTAATATATTTTGGATCCTGAAAGTTAAGATCCAGTGTCAGGCCATATTTTGAATTTGCAAGTTTTGTAAATTCACCTTTAGCATAATTAAGCTTAAAGGTTTTTGAAGAAACTGCAGAGCCCAAAAGGTTTGACAAAAACGACTGCGGACGAACAATATAAAAATGAATTGCATTTGTATCAAAAGTTAGCCATTTGTACAAATCTGAATCAAGCCAATCGGCTTTATATTCTTGTACAAAATCAACACAGCCGTTTGCAACCATTTCTTCAAAGGCATAATTTTTAATAAGCGGTACAACGCTCTTAGAAATTAAGGCATTTCTTGAAGACGGAAACGCCATCTCAAGTGTATTTGAAGAATAATATTTGTACGGAGTATTTGTTCCGTAAACAGAATCAAATTCTACAGTCTTTTCTGTATAACCGCTGCTTTTTAAAATCGCGGAAACAGAGTCCGGAATATTTGCATCACAAGAAATACAGACTCTTTTTTTGTCGGCCTTTGAACCAAACGATGCATAAACTGTATTCAGCTTTGAGACAATCATTTTTGCATCAGATTCAGAAACCCCGAGTTTTAAGCTTGAAATAAACTGTTCAAGTAAATCAGAATTCTCTTTTGCAGGAATGCTCAAGTATAAAGCTGCATCGTCATCAAGTACATCAAAAGCATTCACGCTCTCTAATGCTGTTACAGGAGCCGACTTACAGCCTGCAAAAAATGCGGCTGTAAGACATGCTGCTAAACACGCAGCAAGAACAAATACTGATTTACCCAAAAGACTCTCTACTCTATTTTTTTTCAATTTTAATGCTCCATGTCTTATCATCTGCTTCAACTTTTACAGCTGACAAATCAGAACTTAATGCATCGCTCCAGTCTGCATTTACGGCAAGAACCTCGCCTTTGATAAAGTCTGCAAAACTTTCAAATGCAGATTTTAAGTCAGCATCCCCACCAACTGTAAGTGTGATGCGGTCAGTAACTTCAAAGCCGCTTTCTTTTCTGAGATTCTGAATACCGCGGATAAGATCACGTACGTAACCTTCTTTCTTAAGTTCATCAGTAATCTTTGTATCAAGACCAACTGTCAAAGTACCTTCATTGATAACTTTTACATCAGCCTTTTCGATACGGTCAACGATAATCTTGTCAGCAATCAAGTCTACAGTTTTGTCTGCAATTTCGATTGTAAGTTTTGCACCGTCAAGAATAGACTGAATTGCACGCTGTTCAAGATTTGCAATCTTTGCAGCAGCATCTTTCATCAACGAACCAAGCTCTTTTCCAAGAACCTTAAAGTTTGCCTTTGCCTTATATTCAACAAGCTCATCTTCGCGCTCATGGAAAATTACATCCTTAACGTTAAGCTCTTCTTTGATAGAATCAAGCATTTCGGCAAGAACTTTCTTTTCTTCGTCATTGCGTGTAACAAGAGCAACGCTTGCAAGCGGCTGGCGGTTCTTTAAGTTGAACTGGTTACGAAGACTTCGTCCCATTGAGATAGCCTTCTGAACAGTTGCCATCTTAAACTCAAGATGCTCGTCGTGGAATTTTTCGTTATATACAGGATAATCTTCAAGGTGAACAGATTCTTTGTCTTCATCTGTTTTTAAGTTCTGCCACATCTGTTCTGTAATAAACGGAATAAATGGAGCGGCAACCTTTGCAAATGTTTTAAGCGATGTATACAAGGCTTCGTATGCTTCTGTCTTGTCGCTGTCGTTTTCGCTCTTCCAGAAGCGGCGGCGTGAACGGCGGATATACCAGTTATTAAGCTGATCGATGTAAGATACGATAGGATCGATTGCCCCAGACAAATCGTAGTCTTCCATTGCTGTTGTAACGTTCTTTACAAGAGTCTGTGTTACAGACAAAATCCAGCGGTCAAGAGGATTTTCCGGAAGCTTGTTGTCAAATGCATGACCTGTACAGGTAACCTTGTCGATATTTGCATAAGTTACAAAGAAGCTGTAACTGTTCCAGAGAGGAATGATGATATTCTTAAGAACTTCGCGTACACCTTCATCGCTGTAGCGAAGATCGTCTGCCTTAACTACTGATGAGTGAATTAAGAAAAGACGAAGGGCGTCGGCACTGTACTGATTGATTGCATCAACAGGGTCTGTATAGTTACGGAGCGACTTTGACATCTTGCGTCCGTCAGATGCAAGAACAAGTCCGTTTACGATACAATTTTTAAATGCAGGTTTATCAAACAAGTGACTTGCAAGAATTGTTAATGTATAGAACCATCCGCGAGTCTGATCAAGACCTTCTGAAATAAAATCTGCCGGAAAGTGCTTTTCAAAATATTCTTTATTTTCAAACGGATAATGGTTCTGAGCGTAAGGCATTGAACCAGATTCAAACCAGCAGTCAAATACTTCCGGAATACGGTGCATTGTCTTACCGCACTTTGGACATTTGATTGTAATGTTATCTACAAACTGTTTGTGCAAGTCTTCAGGGTAAACGCCTGAAAGGTCTTTAAGTTCCTGGCGTGAACCTACGCAGAGAGTGTGATTGCAGTCAGGATCTTCGCATCTCCAGATTGGAATCGGGTTACCCCAGTAGCGGTTACGGCTTACAGCCCAGTCACGGCTTCCGGCTAGCCACTTACCAAAGCGGCCTTCTTTAATGTGAGAAGGCTGCCACTTAATCTGGCTGTTTGCTTTTAAGAGTGCATCGTGATGGTCAGCAACTTTTACAAACCATGAACCGATTCCGCGATAGATAAGCGGACTTGAACATCTCCAGCAATGAGGGTAATTATGCATGTGCTGCTCTTTTTTAATTAACTTACCTTCTTTTTTAAGACGGTCCATAATGTCTTTATCGCAGTCTTTTACAAAGCGACCTGTATAATCAGGAACGGCTTTTGTAAACTTACATTCAGCATCAATTGGTTCAACTTCAGGTACACCTGAACCGGCAAATACTTTGTGGTCGTCTTCACCAAAAGCTGGAGCAATATGAACAATACCTGTACCGTCTTCTGTTGTAACGTATTCAGCATTGAACATACGGAATGCACCTTCTGTGCATTTAAGGCCAGAATCCTGTTCACATTTTGCAGGATCTGCGTAGTCTGCAAAATATGGGAAGAGCGGTTCGTAGCGTGCACCGATAAAATCTTTACCTTTGTGGCGATAAATGATTTCGTAATCTTCGGCATTTTTGTAATATGCGCTAAGACGTGCTTCTGCAAAAATGTAAAAGTCACCAGATTCTTTATCTTTGATTTTTACGTAATCTACTTCTGGTCCCATACAAAGACCAAGGTTAGAAGGCAATGTCCATGGAGTTGTTGTCCATGCAATAAAATATGTATGACCGTTTGTCATGTCAGGGTCATCGATTGCGGCCGGCGCTTTAGTAATCTTAAAGCGTACTGTAACAGTCATGTCGTTAACGTCTTTATAGCCCTGAGCAAGCTCGTGAGTAGAAAGAACAGTTGAACAGCGTGGACAATATGGAAGAATGTATTTTCCTTCGTAGATAAGACCTTTGTCCCAGAGTGATTTTGCAACCCACCAGATTGATTCCATGTAATCCGGCTGCATGGTTTTGTAGTCGTTGTCAAAGTCAACCCAACGTCCCATGCGTGTAATTGTCTTACGCCATTCTGATGTATATTTTAATACGGATGCACGGCACTTGTCGTTAAAGTTTGCAATTCCGTAATCTTCAATTTCGTGCTTAGAGTTAAGGCCAAGTTCTTTTTCGATAAGGTTTTCTACAGGGAGACCGTGACAGTCCCATCCAAAACGACGCTCTACCTTTTTGCCTTTCATTGTCTGGTAGCGCGGAATTATATCTTTAATTGTAGAAGGAATAAAGTGACCAAAGTGTGGAAGTCCTGTTGCAAACGGAGGACCATCATAAAATACAAAGTCTTCAGCGCCTTCTCTCTGGCTTACTGATTTTTTAAATGTGTCATTTTTTTTCCAAAACTCTAAAACTTCTTCTTCCTGCTTTGGAAAATTTGCTTTTGGGTCTACGCTCTTGTACAAAATAAAACCTCTTAAATTTATCTAGCTTACATTATAAGCGAATTTTATAAATTATACCGAAAAGCAAGAAAAGTTTCTACTATGTGGGTTTGGCATTATGTATACTGTTTGTAAATCTGGGCCATACGGGAAAGAGCGAGGTCTAAAGAATATTTTTTAGAGTATTCTACCCCAGTCTGCCCCATACGCTTTCTAAGTTCCTTGTCATCGTGCATTTTTATAAGCAACTCTGCCATTTGATCTGCATTATCAGGATCAAATAAAAAGCCGTTTTCACCATCTTTAATAAGAGAGTCGTGTCCTCGGTTATGGCTGCATAAAACAGGAATTCCACAAGCCATGGCTTCGATAATATTTACCGGTAATCCCTCTCTTAAACTTGCAGAAAAGGCTACATCGCTCATAGAAGTAAACTTATCTACGTCTGTGCGATAGCCCATTAAAACTGCAGAGTCTGAAATCCCAAGATGTGCAATTTGTTCGCGCGCTAATGGCAAAGTTTCTTTTCCAATAAAGAGAACTTTTAATTCAGGAATCGATTTTAAAAGATCTGGAATTTTATTAATTAAAAGCAATTGATTCTTGTTTTTATTAAGTTCAGCTACAACTGTAACAATAAACTGACTGTCAGAAAAACCAAGCTCTTTTCTGAGTAAAGATTTCTTTTTGTCGGTGCACTTACAGAATCTTGATAAATCAACACCTACTCCATCAATATATTCAACAGGACAATAAAAAGATTTTGAAGCACGGTTATAATCTTCGTGATTTATAGTTACAACAGCATCGCAATATTTTGAAAGCCATTTCTCAACCGGGTAATACAACATCCAGTTTAAAAGCGGTGCCCCTTTATAAAAATGAAATCCATGCGCTGTATAAATAATCTTTACATTACCAGATTTCCATAATTTACGGGCAGCCAGACGGGCAAAAAGACCGCCCATCGGAGTATGACAATGAATAACATCATACTGGTTCTGATAAACAATTTTTTTAAACTGCTTATATGCTGTAAAGTTTTTTAAACTGAATGGACTACGTGCCATACAGATTGAATACTGGTTATCACAGTCTAAAACAGACTCTTCGCCCGCAGAACAATAATCTACCTGCCAGCCCTGCTGCTTAAACCATCTCATAAACGGCCGGTTAAATTTAGAAAAATTAGCTGTATTGGAAATAAAAAGGATTTTTTTCATATATCTATCTCTTACGAATAAAAGTTTTAATTATCCTAAGTATATATTTGAACATAGAAAAAACAACCGCACATATATACAAAAAAACAGAAACAGAATGTGTATTTAACAAGAACCTATAGTTTTCAAGTTCATTTTTTTCCATATGCCATAGATTTTTTGAAAGCCCACTTTCTCCATACATTTCTTTATCATCACAAGAATGAACATCAATAACTGGCAGCAGGTACATACAGGCACCATCATCGGCTATTCTAAGCCACAAATCATAATCTTCTGAATATCGTTTACCATCTCGAAACTGATTTTTTTCTAGAATTGTCTTTTTTATAAGAGTTGTCGAAGATTGCACTAAACATCTGAACATCATTTTTCTTAATGTTATTTTTTTAGTATCTGTTATCTTAATATTTTTAGAAGTGCATACAAAATCAGCATTAAGCTCTTTAATTTTTGAAAGCAAAATATTTAAATGTGATTTCTCCCATATATCATCAGAGTCTAAAAAAGCAATATAATCACAATCAGAATTTTGTATACCTGTATTACGCGCTTTTCCAGGTCCACCATTTTTCTGTCTGATTATTTTAAAGTTACTAAAAGAATTTTGTTCTAAATAATTTTTTGCAACTTGAGAACAATTATCAGAAGAACCATCATCAACAAGTATAATTTGAACATCTGATACATCTTGTCCAAGCACAGAAGAAAGACATTTTTTTATAGAGGTACTTGCATTATACATTGGAATAACAACACTTACTCCTCGCATAACCACTCCTCAGGGAACATAGTATCTCCACGTAACTTTGCATCCCCTATACCGAACCAATTTGCTGGATAAACTGTTATTCCCTCTTGTCGGGACAATAATGCACCCCAGTAAGAAAATGTTGAATTACTTAAAATATGATCATCACATACAGCAAGTGTATATAAATCATCAAAAGAAGTTTTGTTCCAATCACAAAATGAAACATAATTATATTTAGAAAACTGTTCTTTACAAAATGGAATATCATCAGAGACAAGAATTATTTTTGACTCTGGAAATTTCTGCTTATATTCTTCAATACACTTAAAATACCAGGAAATATCCTGACATGACATAACACCATCTTTAACATAATCACCTCTGCGCACATGAACAGAACATAAGCGCATTTTAGGAAATCGTTTTTCAATATTTGATCTAAATACTTGATATTGTTTTAATGGGAAAAATAATTCTTTTAATTCTGAAACAGAATTCTTAAAATACCAAATTGCCTGCCAGTAACCATCCAGATACCAGTCTTTTGAAATATCTAACTTAGATATTTCAAACAAAACTGAATTATCTTCTATAATGTGAGTACTTTTTTTAAAAAAATGTTTTTTTACACGTGAAATAAAATTTGCTTTTACATC
>JAILNY010000171.1 GCA_024691105.1 Treponema sp.
TCACTGGTTCTTCTATCTTTTATTACCCCTACTTTTTTTCATAATAAAACACACGAATTTTTTAATAATCAGCTTATAGCTTCACATATCTTTGGACTCATTGAAGGAAATATTGAACGTCCTGTGGGAGTTACAACAGGCTTAAGTTCTGATGAATTTCTTATCCGTGCACTTGAACGGGAAGACAATACTGATGAAAAAATAATGGAAGAAATGTTTTCATCCTTCCTTACTTCTGTAACAAATCAGTTTGGTTTTACATCAACTTATGTAATTTCAGATAAAACCAGACGTTTCTATACACCTAAAGGGATTGCAAAAATTGTAAACCCTCAAATGGATCCTTATGATAACTGGTACCCCATTTTTATGAAAACTGGACTTAAGCTTCAAGTAGATACAAATCGTGACCAGTTTAATGATTATCAATGGACTATTTTCATAAATGCAAGAATTATTAATACAGAAGGAAAAACAATTGGTGTCTGTGGAATCAGTTTACCCATGAAAGACTGGCAAAACTTTCTTCTTCCTGTAGAAAAAGAATATAAGGTAAAAATTAATTTAATAGATAATCAGGGACTTGTTCAAATTGATACAGATTTTAATAATATCAAAAATGCCTATATTTCAAATGCAATTTCAGAAAACGTAAATAACAGAGGTTTTTACCATACTCAACAGGGACGAAACGGCTTCAGAATGGTACGTTTTATTACCAACATGAACTGGTATCTTGTTGTGCAGGGAAATAATATAATTGAAGGACAGATTTACGGAACAATAATCATTGTCTTTATTTATATTTTCTTACTTCTTGCTATAATCCTGCAATTCCTGGCACATAAAAAAGTGTCACGACATAATCTTATAAAAACTTCTTTACCGGAAGATGAATTAACAGGTCTTCCAAATCGGAATTATCTCAAAGAATCATATGGTGAATTAGGAGTTTTTAATACAACGCGCTATAAATCACTAGCAGTTTTCGACATAGATCATTTTAAGATTGTAAATGATGGTCGTGATGGTGATAAAATCATTCTTGATATAGTAAAACTTGCAAAACAGGCTATGAATGAACAAGGAATTATGTTCCGATGGTCTGGAGATGAATTTGTTCTTTTTCTTGAAATAGAACTTAAGGAAGCCGAAGAACGTTTCAAACATTTCTGTAATGAAGCTAAAAATTCAATCGATGTTACTGTTTCTGTTGGTCTTGTTGCAGTTGATTTATCTGTATCTATTAAAACTAATTACTATCGTGCTGTACAAGCCTGTTATTCTATAAAAGAAAAAGGTGGAAATGGCGTCGGCGTAAGATGAAAAAGAAGTCCCAGAATCTTTTACGAAATCAAACAATTCTGACTCTTAGCATCAGCATGTTTTTTACTTTTATAGTAACTGCAAGCATTCTGCTTTTTTATTTTGATAATTTATCCAGAGACTCTCAGACAAAAACAATCTATCTGACTGCAGAAAAAAAGAAACTTGAATTGAATAACTTTTTTAATTCTGCAGAAAACATCGTAAATGAATTTCAGGATTATATTCTTACAAACTTAGATGAAGACCGTCTTCTCATTGATTCTGAATATGAACAAGAGTATATGACGAATCTTTCAAAAGTAATGTCATCAATTTCTGCATTTCAAAAAGGTGCAGTCTGTACTTACTTCCGAATGGAAATGTCTGAATATGGACCAACAAGAGGACTTTTTCTAACGGGTGAATATCAAAAAACTTATGTCAGCATACGCACAACCGATTTATCTAAATTTTCACCAGGAGATATTGAACATGTCGGCTGGTATTATCTTCCGATATGGAAAAAAGCTCCAGTATGGACTCCCCCCTACAACAATTTAAGCTTAAGACAAAAAATGATTTCTTACAGCGTTCCTCTTTACCGCAACGAAAAACTTCTTGGAGTTGTAGGAATTGATTTAAGCCTCGCCGTAATTGAAGATATGGTAAATTCTCTTCAACTTGAAAATGCAAAAGGTTTATTGATTGGGGACCAGCAAAACTTAATTCATTTAAATACAAGATATGAACAGACAAAAGCTGTAGAAAGATCTGCAGAGCTTTCAATGTTAATGGATAAATTTAATAATCCGGATAACCAGCCGCTTCAAAAATTTAACTGGGAAGGCAATAGTTATTATGGTACTCTGACAAAACTTGATAACGGAATGTCTTATATAA
>JAILNY010000182.1 GCA_024691105.1 Treponema sp.
ATTTCAGCTTTCGCCTCAACAAAACTAACGTTTATAGTCTGTAACTTCCGTTACCGACTACCGTGTTCTTTCCGATCGTTTGTATCTTTACGATACTCGCTGACCTTACTCTTTCTTTCCTTCCCTGATTATTTTTTCAAAGAACTTAAGAGCGATTTGCTCTTTTTTGTGTCACTCACGTTTCGTGAGCGTGAAGTGAATATATCACTTTTATTTATTTTATGTCAACAGCTTTTTTATCTTTTTTTGAAAATTTTTCAAAAAATTTTTATTTTTTTGAAGCTGCCTTTTTTGCTGCAGTTTTTGCAACTGGTTTTGCGGTTGTCTTTTTTGCAGGAGCTTTAGCTTCTGTCTTTACAGTACTCTTTTTTGCAGGAGCCTTTGCAGCAGTTTTAGATGCAGGCTTTGCAGAAGTCTTTGCCACTGCAGTTGTTTTAGCAGCAGAAGTTTTTGACTGTGTTTTTGAAGCAGATTTTTTTGCTCCAGATTCATCTTTAAGAGCTTCTTCACGCTTTGCAATTTCTGCATTGAGGCGTGCAATTTCTTTTAATGCAGAAGAAACTTTTTCGTCCTTTGCAGATACAGACGAAGTTTTTTTAGAAGCAAAAGATTTTGCAACATATTCACCTAAAAGCTCGTACTGTTTTTTTACTTTTGTTTCAAGCTGAATTTTTTCGATTCTGAGAACGCTCTTGTCGCTGAAATCCTGAACAGCATCACCTGCAACACCAAGTGCCTTTTTAGAAGCAACTACACTGCGATCAAGAAAGTTTTTTACTTTTCCCATAAAGCTGTTAACTTTTCCCTTTGTTTCTTCACTCATAATCTTTTCCTCCGTAATAAAAAAAACTACAACCAACTATAATTTCACAATTATAGATATTAGATATTTCAATTAAATGTAATAAAAAAAATAAAATCATTCAATTATTTTTATGCACATATTGAAGAAAAATGTATAAATAATTACAATATCTCTCATTATTTACATTTACAAGGAGGCAACCTAAATGGTTCCAACACTAATTAAAGATTTACTTACTCAAAAACCAGAAGGTCAGAAAGTAAAGGTATGCGGCTGGGTCAGAACAGTCCGCGATTCAAAAAACTTAGTTTTTATTCAGGTAAATGACGGAAGCTGCTTTGCAAACATTCAGCTTACATTTGACCGCAACGCTCCTTCTAATAATGCAAATGTAAATAATATTGAATCAGAACTCAAAAAGCTCAACACTGGTGCATCGCTTCGTGCAGAAGGAATTTTAACCGAAAGCCCTGCTTCTGGTCAGGCTGTTGAAGTTACTCTTGAAAACTTAACATGTCTTGGAACATGTAATCCGGAAGAATATCCATTGCAGAAAAACAAAATGTCAATGGAATACCTCCGCGACAACGCTCACCTCAGAGCACGTACAAACACATTCGGTGCAGTTTACAGAATGCGTAACCAGATGGCTTTTGCCGTTCACTCGTTCTTTCAGGAGCGCGGCTTCCAGTACATTAACGCACCGGAAATCACATGCTCTGACTGCGAAGGTGCTGGTGAAATGTTCCAGGTAACAACATTGAGCATGGAAAAAATTGCAGAACTTGGTGTTAAAGCCGGAGCCGGCGGAATGAAGATTGAAGACGCCCACAAAATTGTTGATTACTCAAAAGACTTTTTTGGAAAAAAGGCTTCGCTTACAGTATCAGGTCAGCTTGAAGCAGAAACTCTTGCAACAGCATTGAGCCGTGTTTATACATTCGGCCCTACTTTCCGTGCAGAAAATTCAAACACACCACGTCACCTTGCAGAGTTCTGGATGATTGAACCAGAGATGGCTTTCTATGATCTTGAAGATGACATGGATATTCAGGAAGACTTTGTTAAATACCTTTTAAACTGGGCTTTAACAAAATGCCGTGCAGACCTTGAGTTCTTTGACAAGAGAATTCAGCCGGGACTTATCGAGTCTCTTGAAAAAGTTGCAAATGCAAAATTTGTACGCATTTCTTATACAGATGCAATTGCAAAACTTGAAGAGGCAATGGCAAACGGTGCTAAGTTTGAGTTTAAGCCTTACTGGGGATGCGATATTGCGACAGAGCATGAACGCTATCTTACAGAAAAGATTTTCGGTTGTCCGGTAATGGTATTCAACTACCCTAAAGAAATCAAATCGTTCTACATGAAGCAGAATGATGACGGAAAAACTGTAAAGGCCGTTGATGTTTTAGTTCCTGGAATCGGTGAACTTATCGGTGGTTCTGAACGCGAAGAGAATTACGACAAGCTTCTGGCCGCATGTAAAGAACGCAACATGGATATGTCAAACTACCAGTGGTATCTTGACCTCCGTCGTTTTGGTACAGTTCCACACTCAGGCTTTGGTCTTGGTTTTGAACGCTTAATGCGCTACGTAACAGGTATGGAGAATATCAGAGACGTAATACCTTATCCAAGAGCTCCTAAATTGGCGGATTTCTAATCAGCAGATTTAACAACAAAAAAAGGCTGGCCGAAAAGTCAGCTTTTTTTGTTAAAATTCAATTCTCACAAAACATACGATTCTCACACAATCAAACAATTGATTTTTGACAAATCTAATATTATGTAGTAAAATTAAAAAATATGGGACTGAGTGAAAATCCTGATTTTGGCAGGCGTGTATTTTTTTTAAATCCTCCTTACGCAATTAAGACGACGGTAGTTGAACGTCTCCAGTCGCAGGAATACGAAGCATTTTACATTGAAGATTATCATAACGCAAAACCTGTTCTACAAAAATACAGGGATTCAATCTGTTTTATTAATATTGATGATGGTCTTACAATAAAAGAATGGTTTAATTTTGTAAAATCCTTTGAATCAGACCACGTTCTTTCAACTATTTATCTTGGAATTTTGTCTCAAAAAGCAAAGCTTTCAGAAAAAAATGAATTCATTCTTAAAACAAATATTCCCGGCGGATTTATCATGCTTGATGAAGGGCTTGAAAAAATCTCCGATAAAATTACAAAAATCTGCGAACTTAACGGAGCAAAAGGACGCCGGCAGTATGTCCGCTTAAACTGCAAAAATCTAAAGGATGCGACAGTCCACATAAGCAAGGACGGACACTTATATACATTCAAGCTGATTGATATAAGCTCTGTTGGTTTTGCCTGTGCTGTTTCACCACACGAAAGCACAAAATTTAAAGATAAAGAAATTTTACGAAGCGTTGTTATTTCAATCGGTTCAAAAACAATTAACTGCGAAGCTGCAATTTTTGCCATTAAACCCGGAAATCCAAGCAGCACAATCGTAATGCTTCTTATGCCGACAACACCAGTTTCGACAAAAAACCTAATCCGCAAATATGTTTTTGCAAACATGCAGGCAGAAATAAAAGGGCTCGAAGACTGTTCAATTGCTGACATGACCGATTACTCAAAAGAAAAGAAAGAAGACATTATATCAAATACAACCTTTATCACAGACCTTAGCGGTGATGGAATCGGCTGCTTTGCAGACCTTGAGGAACTGGAAGAAATATAATATACTTTTGAGATAATTTTATATCTTAGGGTTTTTATATGAGTCGTGAAAAAATAGTTGTTCTTGATTTTGGTTCTCAGTATGCACATTTAATTGCAAAACGTTTTCGTATGCTGGGATATTATTCCGAGATTGCACTTCCCTCTGCAGATTTAAGTACATTTGAAAACACAAAGGGAATTATTTTTTCCGGCGGACCTTCTTCAGTATATGATGAAAAAGTTCCTGAATTTAATTCTGAAATTTTAAATCTTGATATTCCAATTCTTGGACTTTGTTACGGACATTATATAGTTCAGCTTGGATACGGCGGAAAAGTTGGAAAAGCCGATGTTGGTGAATTTGGCTTTGCAACCCTTGAGTTAAACAAAGATGTAAAATGTCCGCTTTTTGACGGAATTGATAGTGTACAGCAGGTCTGGATGAGCCATCAGGACGGCGTTTTTGAAATGGGTGACGGGTTTGAAGTTGTCGGTTCAACAAAGGACTGTCCTTTTGCTGCAACACAAAATCTATCTAAAAAACGATTTTCGCTTCAGTTCCACTGCGAGGTAAAAGATACACCTTGCGGAAACCAGCTTTTTGAAAATTTTGCAAATTACTGCGGAATGAAAAAGAACTGGGATCAGGATACTGTTTTACAGATTATTCTTGAAACAATCAAAAAAGAAGCCGAAGGCCGCAATGTACTTCTCTTTTTGTCAGGCGGCGTTGACTCGACAATTGCCTTTGCACTTTTGAACAAGGCTCTCGGTCAGGATCGTGTTTTGGGTCTGCATATAGACAATGGTTTTATGCGTAAAAACGAAAGTAAAAATGTTGCAGATGCCTACCACAAATTTTGCTTTACAAATTTTATAGTTGAAGATGCTTCGGAAAGTTTTTTGAATGCAATAAAAGGTCTTACAGATCCTCAGAAAAAACGAATGGCTGTTGGTGAAAACTTTATTACAGTCAGAAATGAAGTTGTTGCAAAACAGAATCTTGATGACTCATGGCTTTTGGCACAGGGAACACTCTACCCTGACATTATTGAGTCAGGTGGAACCAAAAATTCAAACGTAATCAAAACTCATCATAACCGCGTTGCAGGAATTCAGGAGCTTATTGAAAAGGGACTTATTATTGAACCGATAAAGGAACTCTATAAAGATGAAGTCCGTGCAATCGGAAAAAAACTTGGACTAGATGACGAGCTTGTAATGAGACATCCTTTTCCGGGACCTGGACTTTCGATTAACGTGCTCTGTTCAGACGGCGTAATGTCAGAAGACGACAAAACAGAGCTTGAAAATGCTAAGAAAGAATTTGATTCGATTGAGATTACAGAGTTTTGCGAAAAATGCTCGGCTAAAATGACAAGACATATTCTTCCGGTAAAATCTGTCGGTGTTCAGGGTGACTTTAGAACTTACCGATTCCCTGCAGTGCTTTCTTTTGCAGAAGAAGAAAACGGCTTTTATCATGTTCCACACAAATGGGAAAAAATTGAAAAAACATCAAGCACAATTACAAACAGCGCTTCGCTGATTAACAGAACTGTAATCAGATTGTGGCAGCGCCCATCTGTAAATGACGAAGATTTAAAACTTCAGCAGGGTTACTGCGACAGACGAAGACTTGATCAGCTCCGCGAAGTAGACAACATTGTTTTAACAGAGCTTCATAAAAGCGGCTGGTATAACAAAATTTTCCAGCACCTGACGATTGACCTGCCGTATGCAAGCTGTCAAGAACATGCAAGCTTTGTCTTACGTCCGGTTGTTTCAGAAGATGTTATGACAGCACGCTTTGCACATCTTGATCTTGATCTTTTGCACACGATTGTAGAAAAGATTTCTAAGCTGGACTTTGTTGATGCACTTTATTACGATGCAACAAACAAACCGCCGGCAACCTTTGGATGGGAATAAGAGACGGAGCCTTTTATGAATAAGAGAATTGGTCTTGTTGTTCATAACATTCACGAAGAATACAGCATTGAGCTTATACGCGGTGTTGAAAAATTCTGTAATGAAAACAAGGACCAGCTTATTCTTTTTCCTATCAGTCAAAAATATGCAGAACGATATGGCTTTGACTCAAGACTCCGGGGAATAAAAGAAGTCGTTAATTACAACAATCTTGATGGAGCGGTATTTAGTGCCGGAGCCTTGTGCTCGTTCTGCCCGAAAGAAGAATACAAAGAAAGCCTTGAAAAACTGCGTCCACTTCCAATCGTAAATATCGGAATGAATATCGCAGGCTTTCCAAGTGTTACAAGTGATTCAGAAGCGGCATTTAAAAAGACAATCGCACACTTAATTGAAAAGCATAATAAAACGCAATTCCTTTTACTGACATCCAATGACAGTAACTACGATTCGTATATCAGAAAAAAGTGGTTTTTAGATGTCCTGAAATCTAAAAAGATAAAAATTCCAAACGCACATATTTTAAATTGTGAATTTAACCGGTTACAGGCAACGAAAAATTTTAACGAATATATGAATAAAAATGGAACAGATTTTGAATGCGTTGTCTGCCTTAATGACACGATGGCTCTGGGCGTAATTGAAGCATTGACAGAACGTGGAATTAATATTCCGGATGATATAATTGTTACAGGCTTTGATAATTCAAACAGAGCGATATTTTCTGTTCCGACATTGACTACGGTTGACCCTCGGATATCTGAGCAGGGATATCAGGCTGCCAAAATTCTTGACGCAGTGATTAACGGAGACAAGACAAAGGCTTCGCTTAAAATTGAAAGTAAAGAACGCTTTAGAGTAAGCTGCGGCTGTATTTCAGACAGCAATTTTACAAATGATTCAATGGACTACGATGGAAATATTCATAGATTTTCTAAACAGGAAATTTATAATATTATCCATAAGCTTCCGCAGCAGATTCACAATGAACTTTATTCATTACATCAGCTTAGACGAAATTCGCTACAAGTTGTGAATAAACAGGAGCTATTAAAGCTTTTGCCGGATTATCTTAACCGGATATCTTTAGAGGCACTTGCAATCTTTGTCTATGACAAGCCAAAATTATTTTCAACAAAAAATAATTCTTACAAAATGCCGTCTAAAGTAAAATGCATGTTCAAATATGAAAAACAGATTAACGATGCAGATGACTTTTCTAAAGAATATTTTAATCCGTTAAAAGAACTTTTTCCTCCAAATCTTTTTAAAAAGTCTTACAACAAAATAATTGTCTACCCTCTTTTTGAAACAAATCTTCAATACGGTTATGTTATTGCGCCGCTTGCAAACAGAGATCTGTTATTTTACGAAATTGTTCTTGAAACATTCTCTAAAGAAATTACCTCTTCGATAAAAATTTTTAATGAAGAGCAGACAAATACGCAGCTTGAAAATTCAAACTCAAGGCTAAAAAAATACAGTTCTCTTTTGACAACTCTTTCTACAACAGATGAACTTACAAAAATAAATAACCGCCGCGGTTTTATAAACCAGGCAACAAAAGCAGTAAAAGCTTTAGCACAATCGGGCAAAGAAGGTGTTATAATTTTCTGCGACATGGACGGCCTAAAAAAGATTAATGACACTTATGGTCATAAATCCGGTGATATAGCAATTAAAGCCGAGGCAGAAGTTTTACAGAATGCGGTGCGTTCAAAAGATATAATTGGACGTCTCGGCGGTGATGAGTTTGCAATTTTTGCAGAAGGAATAAGTAAAAAGAATTTTGCAAGATTCCGCTCCCGGATTGAAAAGGAAACAAAAAAAATAAACCAGAAACTGAATTTGCCTTTTGAAATTTCTATGAGTCTTGGTGTTGCAGAAATTTCAAAAGACTGCTTTGATTTAGAAAAGCTCCTTACCATCGCTGATAAGGAGCTCTACAAAGAAAAACAGATTAAGCATGCAAAACAGTAATACGGCAGTGCAAAACAGAACCACGCCTTATGGCAAGTCTTCGCATTTTAGTCTAACGCTGATAATTTGTGACCTGTTCTGTTATAAGAGGAACAAGCTGCTTTTTGCGCGATACAACACCCTGTAAATAATATACATTTTCTTCAAGCTTTGGAAATGTAATGAACTGTTTAAATGCGTCGTCTGCATCAAGCAAAAGAATACTTGAAAGCTGAGTAATATCTGTAACCAGAAGACCTGTAAACAAAAGCTTTTGATTCTTTCGTTCAAGCTGAAGCTCAGAAAGGAACTCTGATTTTCGGTCAAGAATTTCTTTTGTATTACCAACTTCAATCTGGCTGATTGTGTAAGAAATTTTTCCTTCGTTATATTCCTTCATATCCTGATGTATAAGTTCATCAGCTTTTCGACCTGAAACACGGCTTCCGGCAAGAAGGATTTCATTTCCAAGCTCTTTTACATCAAGATTTGTAATACTGGAAAGATACTCTGCAATATCGCGGTCAAAGTCTGTTGTCGTTGCTGACTGAAGGATTAAGGTATCACTCAAAATTCCACAGAGCAAAAGAGATGCAACATCCTTTGGAATTGACACGCGATTTTCGCGGAAAAGGCTTGTGATTAAAGTTGAAGTTGAACCGACCGGTTTATTGATAAAGGTAATCGGATATTTTGTTGAAAGCGTTCCGATTCTGTGATGGTCGATGACTTCGACAATCTTATAATTTTCTATTCCGTTGACTGCCTGACTCATTTCATTATGATCAACGAGAATAAGTTCGACATTTGGTTCAAGAGTAAGATCGTGTTCAGAAATAATTCCTTTTACACAATTTTCTTCATCCACAACAGGAAGATAACGACATGGAGAATTCTTTAATGTCGACTGGATTTTTGAAATAGTATCATTCGGGTGAACAGGAATAATATCTTTGTCACCAATTTCTGAAACCGGCATTGAATATGCAATAAGCATAGATGTCGGTGATGTACGATATGGACTTATGATAACAGAAACGCCATGCTCCTGTGCAAGTTTTCTAAGTTCCTTATTCAAAGAAAAACCCGAAGTCAAAATTAAAAGTTTTACATTATTTTCGATCGTAAGCTTTAACAAATCTTCGCGGTTACTTGCAATAACAACGATATTCTCTGAAGCATGGCTTTTTAAACGCTGTTCAAAAGATTCAAGTGATGAAGAGCCAACCATGATAGAATATTTTTTAATCTCAGAAGCATTGTCATTTACGATTACAGGCTGTGCATTTAAAGTCTTTTGAATAAGACTTATGCTTGTACAAAGAGGTCGCGGTTTTTCTGGATTTAAAACCGTAAGAATGCTTTGCGCAAAGCCTGAATAATGAAGAAGTGATTTATATTTTCCATCCTGGTCTACAACAGGAAGAACTCTAAGACCAGAAGATTCCATCCTGCCAAGTGCATCCCAAACAGCGACATGTTCATCTACTGTCTGAAAATCCTTTGGCATATAGTATTTTACTTTTGGAACAAGATCAGAAATATATTCCGGTCGCTTAAGTCCAAATTTTTCAAAAATGTATGCAGTCTGCGGATTTAAATGTCCAGCACGCGCTGCTTTATAATTTGTAAAACCCATGAGATTTTTTAATGCCGCATATCCAACTGCTGCTGCAACGGCATCTGTATCAGGGTTTCTGTGTCCAATTACGTAAACTGTTTTTTCCATGATTCTATTTTACGAAAAATAGCTGCCGTTTGTCAAATCGTAAAAGAGAGCAAAACGCAGACACACAAACCATTATAAACCAC
Source organism: Treponema sp. (assembly GCA_024691105.1). Taxonomy (GTDB): domain Bacteria; phylum Spirochaetota; class Spirochaetia; order Treponematales; family Treponemataceae; genus Treponema_D. Next base: position 9,208 of record JAILNY010000182.1, read on the forward strand.
GTGTCCCATGTTGCATAAAATTGTTCAATATGTTAGATTAACATTACAAAATCCCCACACATTTTTAGGGAAGGAATTATACTGTGCGGTGTTTTTTGCCGGCACATTAACGGAGGCCATCTATGGGTATTAGAGGTGAACTGTTTACGACTCAGATTACTTTGGACAACAGAGCGTATTTTTTTAATGTAAAAGAAAACCGTGCAGGAGATGTTTTTTTACAGGTAGTAGAAAGCAAAAAAGGTGATGGCGCAGATTTTGACCGTCATCAGATTGCAGTTTTTGCAGAAGACATGCAGAAGTTTTTAAAAGGACTTGACCAGTCGCTTTCTTTTATTGAAAAAGATAAAAAAGAACGTGCTAAAAAAGCGGCAGAAAAGAAAGCTGCAAAAGAAGCCAAATACGGGAAAGGTTCTGAAACTAAAAAGGTTTACCGTAAAAGTTCTAAAGCAGATGGCGAACAGGAACACCTTTACACTCCACAGTTAAAAAAGACTGGTCGTGTTCATGTAGTTTCTAAAAGAAAGACAGATAAATAAACCGATACAAAGCCGGCAAAAATACGCCGGCATTTTTTTGCGCGCAGCGATTTTATATCAGTATGGAGATGTAAAAAAATCAGTACGAAAAAGACATGCGCTGAATTGGAGATGGTCCGATTTTGCGGCAGATTTCTCGATGAGCTGCAGTCGGATAGCCTTTATGTTTTTTATAGCCATATTCCGGATAAAGGCGGTCATACTCAATCATCTTGCGGTCACGGGCAACCTTTGCAATAATACTTGCAGCCATTACACATGGATAGTTTGCATCAGCCTTTGGTTCACACCGGCATTTTGCAGAAACCTCGGGTAAAGTTGTTCCATCAGCAATACATTCAATCAATGATTTATCATAAACATCTTTATCAAGATTATTTAATTTTACCCAATCGTCAAATTTTAAAAGCAGCATATCAAATGCATTTTTCATAGCAAGCATACTTGCACGCAAGATATTTATTTTATCAATGGTTTCATGATCAACAACTCCAAGACCCCACAAAGCTTTTTCTTTTATTATAAGTTCTGCGGCCTCGCGTTTTTTTTCTGAAAGTTTTTTTGAATCATTTAGAATTTCTAAAGGAAAATCAGGCGGTAAAATTACAGCACCAGCAGTCACAGGTCCTGCCAAAGGTCCTCTGCCCGCTTCGTCAAGGCCACATAATAAAATATCTGCCATCCCTAAAATCCTGTAACTGTGTTATGATATTCTTCTGAATACGAAAGCTCATCATTCCATATCGGAATATTTTTAATACGATGCTGGATATCTTTTGCTTCAAACGTGTTATCTATAGCTATAGAATATGAAAAATACAATTCAGCAATTCTTCCGTTTAAGCCAGTAACAGTACATGAATTTTTTAAAAGCTGGAGTTTTGTTTTTCTGCACGAAATAATAACGTTTGTCGAACCAACAGTCGAAAGCCTTGATTCTGTCAAAGTTACTTTTGAATCATTTGCAGAAACTGCACAAGCATAATCATTTGAGACAGCAGAGATTCCAGACTTTGCTACAGTCAAAACAGAACCCGAGCAGTTAATTGCAGTTGCATTTTTATGTCGTGAAAATGTAATTTCAGAATTTTCAAGATTTAAAACTGAGTTTTCAAGATTAATAAAACCAGAAACACTGTTAGAGTCAGGCGCAACGTTTTTCAAAATCAGTTTATCAATAAACAAACTTGCCTGAATTACGTAGATTCCAGAGTTCTTTGAAAAAATAATTTCTGAACCGCTTTTTTCACCTACAAAAGAAACATTCCTTCTAAGTTTAATTTTTTCATCAGGGAATGCAACTCTTCCCTTTATATAAAAGCGTGTATAATTATTTTCATTTACAATTTTTTCTATCTGAGACAAATCTGAAAATGGTCTTTGATAACTTCCGTCTGCATCTTTAAACTTAGCATTACCGTCAACATAATAATCACATTTATTAATATTGATATCTGTACAGATTACAGGACTTGTATTATCCCACTTATCAACAGTATAACAGAAGACCCGGTATAAAACAGGTTTGTCCTCTGAAGCAGTAAGTAAAATAGATTTACCCTCATATTCTTCAAAAGAATCTGGTGAAACCTGTATCTCGACAGGAGCATCCGATGCATTATTAAGTAATACAGGAGAAAGAGGTCCGTCAATATAATACAAAACTTTCTCGTTATCGTCGTTCTGAGTTTTAAAACCAAGAGTAACATCTTTTCGTTTAATCAATGAATTATCGTTCATTATGATTTCCGGTGCCTGAGGTCTTTTTCGATTTACCTGAAAACTTGCGTACAAAGTTCCGTTGTAAACATTGTTTGAATAAATATCTACCGGCATCAGCTCAAGAAGATTTTCTCCCTGGAAAGCGTCAACCAGAATTGTTTTATATAAACCGTCAGGAAGGAAAACATTTTGACTGAATCTGCTTTTTGCAAAACGATAAGAATCATCTCCTTCTAAAGTAAGCACGATAGAAGAGTCTGCCTGCTTTTCTGCCCTTACAACAGGCGTTGCAGGAATTATATATGAATGAATCGGATTTTCAGGATTATAATCTACATTCTGCCACTTGATAACGTGAGAAACAGAGCGGTCAAGTTCAATAGTCTTTCCATAGCCCTGCCACCATTCACCGTCAATCGAATAAATAAAGGCATTGTCAGCAAGAAAAATTTTTGACCACTGAAGAAATTCAAACGGAACGGGCTCTTTAGAAAGCTCTCCGCTTTCAATAGGAACTACGTGAATAATAAAATTCCAGTAATCATTTGTCTTAGATCTTAAAGTAAGAGAAACATAGCGTTCAAGAGAAGACTCTTTCATTACTGCAACGGAGCGGCCAGACTCAAAACCATAAGATTTATCGTTTGACGAAATACTGTATTCAAGTCCCTGAGGAATTATAAACTCTTTTCCACAGGACAAATCATACACAGGATTTTTTTCAAGCAGATTAATAAATTCTATTTCATCAATCGCAGTGAGATTTGATTTTTGAGTTTCATCAACCGTGTAATTTAAAACGTAATCTGTGCGCTTTTTATTTCTATCAATGCTGGCAACCTTAAGTTCAACATCACCTGTAACATCAAGCAACACTGGTCCGTCATAAGCAAACCCGCTTGTAAGCGGATCTGTTCCTGAAAAAGAATAAAACACTTCTTCGTCTTCTGTCGTATTTATGAGAAGCATCTGTTTATTTGCCCAGGTCCGGCTTAAATTACTTGCAGGACTTAAAATTGTAACTTCTGCAAACAACGGAAAAGTATAGACACTACAGAGAACTAAAAATGCAGAACGAAAAATCTGTTTTATCTTTTGCATAATTTTTTATTTTCCTAAAATAGTTCCAAGAACTTCGCGCAATTCAGGATCATCTTTGTAATAATATTTTTCAAGATCTTCTTCAGAAAGACCTACGAGCTCGTGGCTCATATAATGAATCCAACGGTCTTCTTCTGGTTTTGTTATTTCAAATTTGCGGCAGTAATAATCCGGCTGGATAGGATGCTGCTTTTCTTTATAAGTAAAATATTTATAATCGTGAACTACAATCTTTAAGTCTTCGCGAGGAATTCCACGATCCAAAAGAATTTCTGCAAGAGCGTTAATAGTATCACCAGAGTCATAAATATCATCAACAAGCATTACCTTATCACCAGGTCTTAAACGCTCAGGCGGATAAGTCCAGCCGTCAATCATAACTTTTGAATGAGATTTAACACCGGAATATGAACGTGCAACCAGTGCTGCGTACAAAACAGGATGAGCATCTTTTCGTACAATTTTAAAATACTCGCTTATAACATTTGCCATATAAGCGCCGCCGCGTAGTGAACAATACAAAACGTCAGGAACAAAATTATCCTGAGTGTAAATTTTATGCGCAAGTTTCATCGCATTATTGCGAACTTTGTCGTATGGTAAAAATTCCTTAATCATATATAAATTATACTCCAGAGACCAAATTTTAGCAATCTCGGGCGATTTTTGCCATGAGCCTTATTCCTTCCTCAACCTCTTTATCAGGGCGGGAATAATTAAGACGGACACATTTTGAATAATGCGGATGCTCTTCAACAGGAGGAGTTGAACCATCAGTAGTATTTCCAAAAAAGAAATATTCACCGGGAACAACAATAACTCCCTTTTTCTTTAACTGCTGATAAAACTCTTTTGTCGGAACTTTTAAATCGTTTATCAATAGCCATAAAAAGATTGCACCTTCACTTTTATGAATCGAATAATCCATTCCGTTAAAATATTTGTGAATTGCTTCCTGCGCCTTCTGACTTTTTTCAAGATAAAAAGGCTTTACATATTTTTTTGCCGCTTCAATCAATGTTCCGTCTTTGATAAGAGGACCAGCAATTGCCTGTCCTAAACTTCCGGATGCAAGAGCTGCAATTGCATTAAGATTTGAAAGAGCTGTAATAATTTTTTTATCAGCGATAATAATTCCTGTTCTAAGAGACGGAAGCCCAATTTTAGAAAGGCTCATAGAAAGAATTACATTTTCATCCCAATATGGAATTGCATTATCATCAAAAATAATATCCGGCCACGGAAGCCCATAAGCATTATCAACCATAAGCGGAATATCATATTTTTTTGAAAGCTCAGAAAGACGATGAATCTCATTATTTGTAAGAACGTTTCCAGTCGGATTTGTCGGACGGCTTACACAAAGGGCTCCGACATTATCGTGAGACTCAAGATAGTCTTCAAGTTTTTCAAAATCAACATTGTATTTAAATGTATGATCATCGTACATTGTGTAGGTTGCAGGAATCCCGACAAAGGTATCGCGCTCAAGTCCCTGGTCTGCATAACCGATGTATTCTGGAACAAGCGGCAATACAATAGTCTTTTTTTTGCCGGAAGAAGAAAAAGTTCCGCTGAAAAGATTAAAAAGATAAAAGAAAGCAGACTGACTTCCGTTTGTTACAGCGATATTTTCAGGTCCAATCTTCCAGCCGAATTTTGCACTCAGATAAGATGAAACCTCTTCAAGAAACAAAACCCTGCCCTGCGGAGAATCATAACGGCCAATAAGATTTTCAAAATCCTTACCGTGATTCATAATGTATTCCATACGGTCACGGTAGATTTTTTCTATCTCTGGAATCGATGCTGGGTTTCCTCCGCCAAGTTGATAGGTTGGAATATTTGGAGGAAGAGGTTTTCCAAGATCATCCATAAGCTGTAAAATTCCAGAATCCCCGCAAAGTTTTTTTCCAAAATCACTAAATTCAATATTTTTCATATTCTGATACTTTTTCCGTTTGTTTTTTTTGTTTTTTATATTTTAATTCAAGTTTCTCCCCGTTTGAATCTACAACAATTTCGTTAGAAGAAGACTCGTCGTGGTTCAAAATCATAAGGCTTAACGGATCTTCGACTTCGCGCTGGATCATACGGCGCATCGGGCGCGCGCCCATCTCAGGATCATAGCCGTGTTCAATCATATAAGAACGAGCCGCCGGCTTAACATTAAGCTTGAGCTTCTTTTCTGCAAGTCTTTCGCAAAGTTCATCAAGCTCGATGTCAAGAATTTTACCGACTTCTTTTTGTGAGAGCGTTCCAAACACAACGATGTCATCAATACGATTGATAAGCTCAGGGCTCATGATTTTCTTTAATTCAAGGATAGCGCTCGACTTGATATTTGCGTAATCCATTGCGGTATTAGCGCCGGCGGCTCCTGCAAAACCGATGTGGCCTTGAGAAACAATTTCGCGCGCGCCCGCATTGCTGGTCATAATAATGACGGTGTTTTTAAAACTTACATTGTGGCCAAGGCCGTCGCTTAATTCACCTTCTTCAAGAATCTGAAGCATCAGATTAAAGACATCAGGGTGAGCTTTTTCAATTTCATCAAAAAGAATTACAGAATAAGGATGCTGTCTGATTTTTTCTGTGAGAACGCCGCCTTCTTCGTAGCCGACATATCCTGGAGGTGCACCAACAAGACGAGAGGCCGTATGACGTTCCATATAATCTGACATATCAATTCTGATAAGAGAATCTTCTTTACCAAACAAAAATTTTGCAAGTGTCTTTGCAAGCTTTGTTTTACCGACACCTGTAGGACCAAGAAAAATAAACGAACCAATCGGACGCTTTGTACTTGAGATTCCAGCCCGACTTCTTCGCACAGCACTTGAAATAAGTTTAATTGCTTCTTCCTGCCCGATAACAGATTTATGGAGTTCATCTTCCATACGGATAAATCTTTTTACCTCTGCAACATCAAGCTCTTCTGCAGGAATTCCTGTCATCTGGCTTATGACATGACAGACATCAGAAGAAGTAACTTCTTTACAGATTCTGCCGTTATTCTTTTTCCAGTAATTACTAAAGACATCAAGCTTTTCTTTTAACGCAACAACCTTGTCACGCACAAGAGCTGCCTGCTCGTAATTCTGATTTTTTACAAGCATCTGTTTTTCTGCGATTAATGCATCGATATTTTTTTCAAGTTCGGCAAGTTCTGTAGGACGAGCTTCTTCCTGGATTTTTTTCTGAGCGCCGACTTCATCAAGAATATCGATTGCCTTATCCGGCAAAAAGCGCTCCGGAATATATCTGTGAGACAATTTTACAATCAACGGAATCACATCATCGTTATATTTTACGTTGTGATAATCTTCGTATTTTTTCTGAATACCGCATAAAATTTTATAAGTCTCAGAATCATTTGGCTCTTCAACTTTTACAACCTGAAAGCGTCGCTCAAAAGCTGAATCTTTTTCAAGATATTTACGATATTCTTTTCTTGTTGTTGCACCGATAATCTGAATCTCACCACGACTCAACGCAGGCTTTAACATATTAGAAGCGTCCATCTGTCCTGCCTGACCGCCAGCCCCAATTATTGTATGAATCTCATCAACAAAAAGAAGAATGTTTTTATTCTCCTTTACTTCATTCATAATTCGCTTTAAGCGCTCTTCAAAATCACCGCGATATTTTGTACCTGCAATCAAAGCACCAAGATCAAGCACTAAAACTTTTTTCTTTAAAAGATTATACGGAACCTCGCCTTTTACAATTGCCTGAGCAAGTCCTTCAACAATTGCAGTTTTTCCAACACCAGGTTCACCAATTAAAAGCGGATTGTTTTTTGTACGGCGTGACAAAATCTGAATTACGCGTTTAATTTCTTCTTCACGTCCAACAACAGGATCTGTTGTTTCATTTAAGCTTTCTGCAGTTAAATCACGACTGTATTCTGCAAGGAACGATTGCCCCTGCTTGCCTTTAGAATTCTGCGCTCTTGAGTTTTGGCGGGAATTCTGTTTTTCTTCGGACTGTTCAATATTATCAGCAGTCTCAAGTGCTTTACTGAATTCTTCTCTTGTAATCTGAAGGCTTTCAAGTAAATCGTTCATCACAGAATCCTGCAATTTTTTTTCACCGGCAGGACTGCAGCTTGAAGGAATTCTTTTTCTAGCTTCAGGAAAGAGAGTTTTAATTACATCAAGTGAAATACCTGAACGTAAAAAATATCTGTTTGTAATACTACGGTCTTCTCTGATTGCCGCAATAAGAATATGTTCAGTTCCAATATAGTTATCGCCCATATTCTCTGCTTCAATTCTTGCAGAATCTATAAGAGCAGAAAGTCTTCTGCTTGGCGAAAGCATATAAAGTGCATCAGTTATATTTTTTGACGGGACAATACTCTGCTCAAGTGCAAGCTGAAAATTAAGAACATTCACGTCCATGACAAGCAGAAGTGCATAACCAACAGAGTCAGCACTTTTTAACATTGCAAGAAGAACATGTTCCGGTAAAAGATAGGCACTTCCGCTTTTGCGGCCTTCATCCTGAGCCTGACCGACAATCAGGCGCTGAGCACGTGGAGATAACGAAATCATATAATACCCTTAAGAGACAAATGAAATTTTGTCAACTACAGATTTTATGACAATTGCACGCAATCTGTCTTCTTTTAATTCCGGGCTTTCAGAAACATCCTCTTCAAAAGAAAAGTTTCCGGTGTTGAGCATATATCCCAAATGCCCGCTTTGAATACGATATAAGAGTGAATTCAACTCGTAATCTTCAACTCCAGCAATAAAACCAGAATCAAGTCCCCATTTTATGCACGAAATAAGGTCAATACATTCGCGAAGCGAAAGCAAAACGCTGAATTTTGCAAGTGAATACGCCCTTACTACAATATTGTGAACAACTGTCGGTTTATTATCGGCAAAATTCTGTCTTTTCTTGCGTTCAAATTCACAAATTAATGAAGCAATCGAAGAAACCCCGGCAAGCTGATCTATTTCTGAGCCATTAAAACATGACATAGTCGAAACTTCATAATAAGCACCAAGCGAAGAATCAAATAAAGTCCCGACTCCAAAGCAGTCAGAAACTAAAAAACCCTTGCGCTGAATATCCTTAATAAAAGTTTTCATTTCACCAGAATAACTTAAAGCAGGAAGATGAAACCTGAGGCTCGACTTTAAACCGCTTCCTGTATTAAAGATACTTGAATTTAAATATCCAAAATCCCGGCTTGCTGCAAACTGAACAGACTCCTGCATCTGCTCATCAATTTTGCAGCATCTGTCATAGGTAGGCTCAAGATCCAATCCAGAAGCAAAGCTTGAAATTTTTACGTGATCATCTGCATTAACAAGGCAGGCCGAAACTCCATCGAGTGTGGTCACAAGTCCGGTTCCTGAATTAGAATACAAACCGCACTCGGTTAAAATTTTTTCTCCTTCAGAATCAAGATTGCTTAAAGACATCATTTGAAAATTATCAGGATTAGAAAATTTTGAAAAAGAATCAAATATAATGTTTTGAACTCTTCCGCTGTCGCCCTGTTTAAAATTTGCCGGAAAAGGAAAGCTTGCAAGATTTCTTGAAAGCCTGACTCTTGTAGAAACTACAACATCCTGTTCCGGCGCTGGAGAATTATACCAGACTTTTGTATTGCTGTCTTTTGGATCAAGATTCATAAACAAAGCCGCCTTTTATTTTTCACCATCAGCGATAGGCTTTGATTCAATGGCATGAAGATAATCACGGTAAAACGCTGCCTTTTCGTAATCTTCATTTTCAACGGCAAGATCCAATTTCTTTTGCACTTCTATCCTGTCGGTCAAAACAGATCTAAAGCTTGAAATACGTTTTGGCATGCGGCCTGTATATTTTCCGTAAATTCCATGTTTTGTCATTGTCTCGATAATTTTGTCCTTGAATATTTCGTAGCATTCAGGACAGCCTGTAAGACCTGTAAGACAAATTCTTGAAAGACGCTGACCGCAAACAGGACAGACAAAGTCTTCGGATTTTTTATTTTCAAAATATTCTTTAAAAAGTGAATTGAGCGCTTTTGAAATTTCTTTTGGATCTGTCGAAAAACCATGTTCTTTTACACAGTCCGCACAGATGTTGAGTTTTCTTTTTCCAGTCTTAGAAGTCTGTTCAACAAAAAAAGTTGCTTCCCTCTTATGACAAATATCGCAAATCATTACGCGCCCGCCTTTCTTAATGTTTCAACCGGTTTTTCTTTTCCTGCCTTTACAGCCGGAATAAGACTTGCCAGCAAAGACAAAATCAATGTAAACACAGTATACAACATAATCTGACTTTTTGGAATGTTTACAGGAACTGTTTCAAGATAGTAGGCTTCATCCATTAAGTGAATTGCAGAAAATGCACTGACGTTGCCGTTTTTAATAAAATAAATTAATTCTGCAAAAATATTAACAATTTTTTCAAAGAAAGAAATTATAGAATTTATATTATACGAAATTATTATTCCAAGTGGGATGCCAACCATAACTCCCATAAGTCCGATTGCAAGGCCTGTAAATATAAAAGCAGAACTTATGTCTTTATTTTTTGTTCCAAAGCTTTTTAAAATTGCAATTTCTTTTCTGCGTTCCATCGTAAGCATTACAAGGCTTGAAGAAATATTAATCGATGCAACAAGAACAATCAAAAGCATTATAAAAAGAAGAAGCATTTTAGTACTTGCAAAATTTTCGTACTGATCTTTATTTAGTTCGTCCCAGCGATAAGTATTTGCACTATAATCAATTGCATGCTCTATTCGCTGCTGAATATGATACAAATTCTTAAACGCATCTTTTGTTTCTACCATGATGCAGACTTCTGATGAATCTGTTTTTAAAATCTTTTGTCCTTCTTCGATTGGAATATAAACCCATAAAGAGTCCATTTCCTGGTAGCCAGAACTGATTACAGCGCTTACCTTAAACGGTGTAATGCGCGGAGTAATTTTTCCATTTACACGATTTGTTGTAACAAGTCGTATCGTGTCACCAGGACCGATATTGAGTTTTTCTGAGATTCCTTTTCCGATTAAGGCTTTACGACCTTTTGAAGAATAAAAATCGTCGATAGATCCAGAAGATGCCGAAAATAAATTTTTATATGAATCAAGATCTCTGAAAATCTCTGGCTCTACTGCACGTATCGTTATTCCACAGCGAGCCTTTGTAGAAGCGGCAAGTCCTGTAGAGTTTATCAGTTCATAGGCATCTTTAACATTTGGAACAGCCTTTATCTTTTTTACGTCTTCATCAAGAATAGTTTTATCGATTGAATCATCGACAAAAAAACTGTATTCAACCTGAATATGCGAAGAAGAAAGATTTATAATTCTCTCTGTAATTCCTTCTATCATTCCATCTGATACAGAAATTACAACAACAAGAGGGATCAGACTTAATGCAATACATACAGCAGCACCGATAATACTTTTTGTGCCGACAGTTTTTTTGCCGCTTTTAGGGAAAACTATTCTTGATGCAAAAAGAAGAGATGACTTTACACTCATTAGTTTGCCGCCGTATTTTTAGCGTTAAAGTTTTTTTCAATAGAAAGATGCTTGTTAGAAATTCTGTAAATTATAGATCCTTTTTTTGCAAGTTCCATATCATGAGTTACAAGAATCAAAGTTTTGTTATATTTTTCTGCAACCGAAAACAAAAGCTCGCCTATCATCTTTGCATTCTGAGGATCAAGGTTTCCGGTAGGTTCATCAGCAAGGATAAGACGAGGATTATTTATAAGGGAACGGGCAACAGCAACGCGCTGTCTCTCTCCTCCAGAAAGTTCTGACGGCAGATGATTTTTTCTCTCATAAAGTCCGACATCCTTTAATAAAACTTCTGCTTTTTCCATAGCCTCTTTTTTATTCATACCGGCCATATATGCAGGCAAGAAAATATTTTCAAGCGCACTAAAATCTTTTAAAAGATGATGAAACTGAAAAACAAGCCCGATAAAACTTGAACGGTAAGTACACAATTCAGATTCGCTCATCTTTCCAAGCTCATATTCACCTGCGCGAATTGTTCCAGAAGTTGCATTATCAATTCCGCTTAGAATATTTAAGAGAGTACTTTTTCCATTACCACTTTCACCGACAATTGTAATACGGCTTCCTTCCTGAACAGACAAATTCAAGTCCTTTAAAACTGTAAGTGTCTCACCTTTTGAAACGTAAGTTTTTTCAAGATTTTTTATTTCGATAAAATTATTCTTCATGCAAAACCTCGGCAATTTTCATTTTTAAAACATTTGTACTTGCAATCCAGGATGCAAAGACACACGAAAAAATTCCAAACAAAGTAACAAAGATAACTTCACCGCTCATTACGCGGGCGGGAATATTTGCATAAACATTCCACATTGAATTTTCCATAATAAATTTCTTTGCGGCAGGATTAAAAATACTGGTTGAAATATATGTAAAAAAATACTGGAGCTTAGAAATTATATGGAACACGGTTTTTATATTAAAGCTGAGCAAAAGCCCAAGAACACATCCGGGAACAGCGCCTTTAAGACCTGTCATTAATCCTCTGAGTAAAAATATTTTTTGAATTGAATGCGAGCTTCCGCCAAGACTTGCAAGCGTAGATATTTCTGTTCTGCGCTCATAAACAAGCTTTCGCATTGAATTATAGATATTAACTGCAACTACAACAAAAATCAAAATTACAAGAAGCATAAGCATATTTTTTTCTACACGGAGTGCTCCAAAAAAACTCTTATTGTAATCACGCCATTCAGAAATTTTAATACTTTGAAATTTTTTTTCTACATCACGTTTGAAATTCTTATCCATATTCTGATTAACAAGTTTAATACCGTAAATTTCAGGTGTTGAACCAAACCATTTTTCTGCCGCATCAAGATTTATAAATGCATAAGACTGATTTATATCCGCATATCCGCAGGAAAAAACACCTTTTACCGTAAACACTCTATCTTTAGAAATCAACGCAGTATCACTTGAACCACTCAAAGCAAAAAGATTAACTTTACTTCCTGTTCTTACACCAAGAGAGCGCGCAAGTCTTGAACCGATAACTATAAACTCTTCATCACTTAGATCAAACTGGCCGCCAATCATTGTCATCTCTTTTGCAAAACCATCATCAATAGACAAGACATTTTGCGGTACAGCGCGTATAAGACAGCCAGCTTCTTTTCCGGTAGTGTCAGTTATAAGACTTTGAGCTTCTTTAAATGCGACATACGAGCGGACATTTTTATTCTGAGTTAAGAAATTTTCAAACTGCTCTTTATCATGATCGGGTACCGCTGTTGCCTGAACATGATAAGAACTTATTTCGATTATTGAATCAATAAACTGCATCTGAAAACCATTCATTACACTTAAAACAGTAATCAGCGTCATAACACCAAAACAGATTCCCAATGCAGAAAGTCTTGTTGTAACTGCAGAACTTCCTTTTCGGTCTACAAGAGAAAACCTTTTGCTTACATAATAAATCCAATTCAACTTTTTATTCATAAATCTTTTTCTGTCTCTCTTTGTTACCAAAATAAAATATTTCTGAATATTTTTTTCCATTTCTATATTCTACACGTACTGAAGCATCATTATCAAAAAAGACTGACTGCACATATTCTTTTTCTGTAGTATAAATTGTTTTCATTCTTAAAACACCTTCTTCATAAAAAGTTGTCACAGGCGGAACGTCAACTCTCTGATACTCATAAACATTTTTTCTTACAGACTGTTTCTGTTTAGAAAAAGGTAAAAGCTCTGAATACTGAATATGAATAACCTCTTCTTCCAGAACGCGTTTCATGTCATCATATTTATATCTATATGTATATTCCAGACGAGACCGGGCATTTGAATTCTTTTTATAAATCACAGTATTCTCATCTGCTTCTGGAAAACAATATTCGTTTTTCTCTATCAGATTATTATCTTCATCGTAAAAAAACTCGTTCATCGTTTTATTAACTAAATTATATTCTAAAACTTTTCGTGCAAAATTAAAATTATTTACAGAACTTTTTTCCTGCTGAGCAGAAAATGAATAATACGAAATAAGAGTCATTTTTGCTTCAGAAGCTTTATCCGTACAATTCCATGTTTCTGTATGTTCAAGGTAGAAATTTGAATCATAAAAACTTCGTTTTACAATATTTTTAGAATAAGATGTAAGAACGCGGCCTTTTTTTAAGGCAGACTGATTTATTTTTAATGCTTCTGTATCCTGTGCAGTGTACGTAAAAAGATGAAGGTGCGCACTTGAATCAAGGATATTCTGATACTCAGGCTTTTTTATTTCCTGCTTATTCTCAGTAGACGCCTGTATCTGTTCTGCATCCGGCTGAGCAAACTTTTCTTCTGCAGCGCCTTGAATTTTCTGCTCCTGAGCAAAGACTGATGAGATTAATAAAACTATTGCAAAAAAGACATGCGTTTTTTTCATCCGCTTTAAACTATATTTTATATTCCAATAAATCCATTTATATATTCTTCTGGATTAAACAACGCAATATCATTATATGTTTCACCAGTACAAACATAGAACACAGGAATCCCAAGTTCTTTTCCAATACTGACTGCAACGCCGCCTTTTGCTGTTGAATCATATTTTGTCATAACAATTGCATCAACGCCGATTGCCTCATTAAAGACCTCTGCCTGTCTTAAAGCATTCTGACCTGTAGTCGAATCAATTACAAGCAGTTTTTTATAGCAGCCTTCATCGGCTTTCTGACGGCAGATTCTGTCAATCTTTTCAAGCTCATGAACAAGATTTTCTTTATTATGAAGGCGGCCGGCTGTATCAGCAATAACAAGACCTCCACCATGAGAGCGCACACTATCCGCTGCGTCAAATACAACGCTTGACGGATCAGAGCCGTGCTGATGATTTACAACACGCACACCAATTTTTTCACCGTGATAACAAAGCTGCTCAATAGCAGCCGCCCTGAAAGTATCACTTGCAGAAAGTACAATCTGTTCAAAGCCCTGGTTCTTTAAAAGATTTGCAATCTTTGCGCAGGTAGTAGTCTTTCCTACTCCGTTTACACCAAGCATCATCCACACAGAAACTTTATCCTTTTCAGGAACAAAAGAAACAGCCTTTACATAATCCGACATAAGAATTTTTAGTTGAGCTAAAATTGCATTCTGTCCGTGAATCTTTCCGTCTTTACATTGTTTTTCAAGAGTATCAACAATTTCCATAGAATTTTTTGCACCGATATCACCTTCAATCAATGCATCTGCAAGGTCTTCAAAAAATTCTTCATCCTGACTGCTATGTGAACTGAATAAATTTTTAATTTTCTGTGCAAATGAAATTTTAGCCATTTGTATCTCCTGCTTCGGAATTTTCATTTTTATTTTGTTTTTGATCTTCGTTTTGAGATTCTTTTTTGTTCCTCGTTTTTTTGAGCTTCCTTTTTAAGCTCTTCTTCCTTTTTATTTTCTTCTTCCAGCTTCTTTTGATACTCTTCCTGTACGTTTTTAAAATCAACTACAGACTGATCAAAATCAATTTTAGAAGCCTTAGTTTCAACCGGCAATGCCTTATTTGCGCTTATCAAATATAAAACCAGCTCTGTTATAAACCAGACACCACAAGCCGTAGTCAATCCAATTCCAATATACGACATTGTCTGAAACAACCGGATTTTTTCAATATCAATATTGGTACTGCCAAGCGCATAACCTCTAGCATAGTTATTAAAATTAGAATATGAATAAAATAAAAACGGCAAAGAACAGATAAGCGTGCTGTATGAAATATACATCATGCGACGCCTTTTTTCTATATTTTCACCAACATCATAGTCTTTGATATTTGCAACAACAACCTTTTTATCTTCAAGCTGCTGAGGAGGAACCATAAAGAAAATCGTATTTTCATTTTCTGTATAATAAAAACCAAGCACACCGCGATTATTTATTCTGACAGACATTACATTGTCGTCTGCTTCTTTTCCGTTATAAAAAATATTTCCAGGAATTATTTTCTTTAGAGAAAGCGCAGTCTTTGCAGGATCTTCTGTTACAAACTCAACTTCAATTATATATTTTTTTTCGTAACCAAAACCATAAGAAAAATATTCCTTTCGTTTTCCTTCGCACTCAAAAGTAAAATTATGCACTCCGGTACTTACAATAATTTTAGATGGAATTTTTTCGTAAACAGTTGAATCTACTGTAAGCTTTGCACTTTTTCTAAGAGACTCAGGAACTATTTTTATTTCAACCTCGCAGGGAATTGCATTCTCAACAAGCGGAAATAATCTATAAGCAATATTCTTTGCAATCTGCCCTACATCAGTTAAAAGGCCAACCTCAGTCACAACACCAACAGAAGTATTTCCCGGATACAAAATCAATTCCGCAGTAACAGCCGCATACGATCCGTAAGTAATAATTGAACCAGTTATAAGACCATCAATTTTTGCTTCTGTCACTTCAAGCGAAGCCTGGTATGACATATAGTCAATTTTTTCATCAGAAAATTCAAATAAAGTATTTGTATCTGATTTATACATTTTAAATTCTTCAGTAGTTTGTTTTCTGTCATCAAACTCTTCTTTGTCTTCGTAAAAATTCTTAAATACTTTATCCTGCGCTTCAAGATTTAAGTCTATCTTTTTTTTGATTTCGATGATTTTTTTTTCACATTCTGCAGTCTGCTTATCAAACTGATATTTACTCATAGATTTTAATACAAGAGAATCCTTTAACTTTTCTTCTTTTGAAAGCTCTAAAAAAAGTGAAAGACGTTCTTTTACAAGCGTATCAAGCTTACGATCAAGAACTTCTCTGTCAGGAATTGTTCTGGATTTTATTCCATACAGCTGCTCTAAAATTAACTTTGGAATTGAAAGCAAAACGCTGTTTTCATATTCACTTCGTTTTAAATCCTGCGTATAACGAAATTTTGCAGCACCGATTGTCCAGTCTGTATTCTGAGCAAAGGCATAACCCGTTGTAAAAAGAATGAGAACAAGAATTAATTTTTTTCTAAATGCACAACAGAGTTTTTTATAAATCATCACCATCGTCAGCATCGTCCATAGGAACACCGTTCCATTTTGCTTTTAAATACGCTTCTATGAACTGATCTATATCGCCATCCATTACAGCCTGAATATTTCCACTTTCGCATTTTGTTCTGTGGTCTTTTACAAGAGTGTACGGCTGGAATACGTAAGAGCGGATCTGGTTTCCCCAACCGATATCTTTTTTTTCACCGGCATATTTTGAATTTTCTTTTTCCTTCTGTTCGCGGTAATACTCATAAAGCTTTGCCTTAAGCATGCTCATACATGCCTGACGGTTAAAAATCTGGCTTCGTTCGCTCTGACATGCTACAACGATTCCGGTCGGGATATGAGTAAAACGCACCGCCGAGTCGGTTTTATTAACGTGCTGGCCGCCCTTACCTCCTGCGCGGTATGTATCTACACGAAGGTCTTCCGGTCTGATTTCAACTTCGATTGTGTCGTCGAGCACTGGGAACACAAACACACTCGAAAAAGAAGTGTGTCGGCGGGCGTTTGCGTCAAATGGGCTTATACGCACGAGCCTGTGAATTCCGGCTTCTCCCTTTAAGTAACCGTATGCGTACTCACCGTCTATCTGGAAAGTAATAGATTTAATTCCACCCTCTGCTTCAAGAATATCAACTGTATCAATTTTAAATCCGCGGCGTTCAGCCCACCGTGTATACATGCGGCTAAGCATATAAGCCCAGTCTTCAGCTTCTGTTCCACCGGCCCCAGAGTGAATTGTCAAAAAGGCACTTGAGTTATCAACTTCGCCTGACAAAAGATTTAACACACTCTGTTTTTCATATTTTTCTTTTGCAACTTCATACATCTGTTTAATTTCGTCTTCTAAAGATGCATCATCAGATTCTTCTGCAAGCTCATACATTGCTTCTATATCTTTTACATCATCGATAAGCTCTTTCCACGGTTCAACACGCATTTTAAGAGACTTAATTTTGTTCATTACCTTTTGAGCTTTTTCCTGATCGTTCCAAAAGTCGGTTTTTGTTGTAAGTTCTTCCTGCTCCGCTATTTTTTTATAAATCGAATCAGAGTCAAAGACACCCCCAGACATTCATTATATTTTCTTTGAGTTCTGAAATCGGCATTTTTAATTCTTCTAACATAGCAGTTCCTGTAAAAATTCAATTATATTATTCTATATAAATGATAGCATAAAATAAACATTGTATCTTGTCAAATAACTCAAAATGATTATAAAATATATATTATGAAAATTAAAATAATGACATTTTTCTTTTGCGCAGCTCTCGCTTCGCTTGGTTTTGCCCAGACAAGACCTGTAGTTACAGATATAAATGCAATTCCACAGGAAAATTCTAAGATAAAAATTAACTGGACGGTTCCGGAAAATTCAAGCCCGGCAATTACTAACATTATCATCTACCGTGACACAAAGCAGATTTCTACCTATGAACAGCTTGCATCGCTTAAACCGGTTGCAAAGCTTGCCTCTGATGTAAAAACTTATATTGATTCTGTTTCTGATTCGCGTGAATATTTTTACACGATAATTGCCTCAACAGAAAACGGCGAATACATTCTTATTCTTCCGTCAATCAACACAACAGTTTACGGAGTCCGCTCATCAAAGTATTCTTCAAAAGGCACAGAAGCTGTCATTCAGGAAGATGACGCAAGAGTTTTACCTTCTGTAAAGCAGCCGCAAAATCCATCGGACAAAATCCGTGAGGTTCCACTTCCTGCTCCGGGCATTATGAAAACTGAAAAATCCAATTCAAAGATTTTTGGGGAAAAAGCCTTAAGCGCGTCAAAGACATTAGGAAAAAAATACGTCGGAAAGAAAAACAAAATTACAAAGATGCATGTTTTTGAAGAAGATTTAATCTGTCCTGAAGGCGGCGATGAGTATTTTCTTTTTAGAATCTTAAAAGACTCCTTTGTTAAAAAAGATTTTGCAAAAGCTGTAACAGATTTAAATGACTTTTTAAGTGTCCGCCGTGATGAAAAAGTTGCTAAGCGGGCAACCTTTTATCTTGGCGAGTCTTATTACTTTTCTAAAAACTACGAAAAAGCGCTCTTTAACTTTTTAAACGTAAAAGGTGAGTATCCAGAGCTTTCTAAAAAATGGATCGACTCAAGTCTTGATATGATAGAAATAAAATAGCGCAAAAATTAAATGCGCCGAGCGGATTTTAAGTATTCCAGCACGATGAACAAATTGCCGCGCGTAGTGAGATACCGCGTGGCGCGAGGTTTCCGCAACATTCGCGCGCCATCGCAACTTTCACGTGCACGTTTTAATTCAATTCCTTAATCATTCTAATAAGTGACGGAGTTCTTGAGATTTCGAGGTCTGCACCTTTTAATGCACTTACCTTCTGATCTCCGTCGCCCTTAGCCTGTGGTGCTGTATCAAGAGCAGTATCACTTGGAGTTTCAGACTGAGATTTTGAAGAAGGCATCTTTATTAAAAGAATTTCATCTCCTATATTTACCCTGTCATAAAAACCTGTATCGCTTAAAACGCCTTCAGAGATTTCTTCAGAAACCTTTGTCAATGTCACTTTACCCAGCGCATCTTTTTCGTTGTAAACAAGACCGACACCTGTGTCGCTGGTTTTCATTGCACCTTTTTTTATAACAACAAATTCAGCATTCTTTACAAGCCCTTCAGACTTTCCGATATCAAGCAAAAGATCACTAAGACGTCTGTCCAAGATTTTTGCCCTTACCGGAAGAATCGAAAGGATATTCTGTCTTAATCTTATTAATGAACCGGAGAATCTGTCATTTCCTGTTCTGTATATTGAAAAACTTTCTGTCTTTGTTCCTGTTCTTCCAGAATACATAACCGCATCAATTTTTACATCGCGGTCAGTTTCGTCACCTGTAAGAATAATAAAATAATCCAGCTTTCTCTGATTTGCTTTTTTGTACGCATCAGCATAGCCTGTAACTTCTTCTGGATAAAGTCTTACGTTTGTTGTTGCAATTCCCTGGAACATAAGGCGCAAGGTATTGGCAGCAATGCGCGCAATATCAGGATGATACAAAGGTTCAACTTTTTCCATATAGAAAATACCGATATTCCATCTTGTCTTATCAAGATAAAATGGATTTATATCCCATTTTTTTGCAAGAGTATTCTGCATCAAAGATTCAAAGCCTTCTACTGTATCAGAAAGCCTGATATATTGAATCTGTTTTGCCTGCTCGACATCAGTAGGCTTTGCAGGATTTTTTGCTTTTGGCGGATTTGAATTTTCAAGAACAAATTTTATCTGCTCAAGATAATTTTCGTTAAAGCCGTCGTTATAAAGCATCTGTGCAAAGGCACTGCGTGCGGTTTTATTCTTTGGGTTGATTTTAAGCGCCATCTGATATTCATAGCGCACTTGAGAACCAAGATATTTTTTCTGATACTCCTGTCCGCGTCTGACATGATAGAGCGCCCAGTTTTTTCTGCGCGCATCTTCAATCTCCGTATTCTGCAAAACAGAAAGTTCAAAAGCAGATCTCATAATTTCATCAGACGGATCAATTTCAAGTCCTGCCTGCCAGGTTGCAATTGACTGCTCGATTCGGCCAAGTTTTTCCTGCGCAAGCCCTTTCATAAACCAGGCCTGAGTCAAATCGCGGTTACGGTTGATTCTAAAATCTGCAATATCAATTACATCCTGATATCTTTTCTGAGCATAGTAAATCGTTCCCAAAAGCTCGTAGGCCGCATCATAATTTCCGTTTACCTGAACAGCCATAAGACATTTACGTTCTGCTTCTTTTAAGTCGCCGTTCATTGCAGAAAGATATGCTGCAATAAAATAAACTTCTTCATTATTTGCATGAGACTGAAGTGCTTTATTAATATAGCCCTGAGCAAGATCTTTTTTTCCAAGTTCTGTGCTGACAAGCGCAAGACTTAAAAGAGCCTTTACATTTAAAGGCTCACGCTTTAAAGCATCTTTGTAAAGAGACTCAGCTCCCGTAAGACGACCGCTAAAAAGTTCAAGTTCCGCTAAACCAAAACGCGCTTCGATATTATTTGGATATTTTTTTAAAATTGAATTAAACAAATTTTCGGCTTCTTTAAAATTGCCGAGAGAAATATTACAAAAGGCTTTTAAATTTACATACTCAGATTTTTCGCCAGCATATTTTTTTGCATTTTCAACATACTGAATACATAAATCAAACTGATTCATTTCGTAAGAAGCTTTTGCAAGCATGTACCATGCATCAGCATAAGATGGATTTTTCTGCAATGCTTCCTGAAACTTTTCTGATGCCTGCCACCAGTTTTTTTCCTGCACATACGAAAGTCCTGACTCATAAAGTTCAGTTGCAGACATTTTTGAATTCTGCTCAAATGCACGTGTTTTTGAAAAATCATTGACCTGTGTAAAACCAGACATCAATACAGCTGTACAAAGCAGCCAGACACATAAATCAGTCTTTTTCATCCTTTTGCCCACCCTCATCTTTGTGATAAATGATTTTTATCATATCTATTCTGTGACCTTCCATATCCTGAATAATAAAATCGTAATCATTCCAGGTCAACTTTTCATACTTAACAGGAATCTTTCCAAACTTATCAAGCACAAATCCGCCAAGCGTATCAAATTCCTCCGACGGAAATTCCGAAGCGATTTCTTCATTCAAATCGCCCAGATTCTCCCGCGCGTCAACAAGCCAGGTATCCTTTCCAAGAGTAATAATGTCGTCGCGTTCATTGTCAAATTCATCCTGTATATCACCGACAATTTCTTCAATGATATCTTCCATGCAGACAATGCCCGACAACCCACCGTATTCATCAACCGCCATCGCAATATGAATATGACGTCTCTTGAACTCACGCAAAAGACTGTCAATTCGCTTTGTCTCTGGAACAAAGTATGCCTTGCGGATTATCTTTTCAAGCTCGATCTGTTCATTACGCGCAAAACAGCGGATTAAATCTTTTACATACAGAACACCAATTACATTATCAATCGACTCTTTATAAACCGGAAAGCGCGAGTGACCGCTTTCTGCAATTTTTTCTATGATGTCAGCCTGTGTCGAATCCGCGTTAATAAAATCAACGTCAATTCGCGGAATCATGACTTCTTTTACAGAGGTAGAAGAAAGTTCTTCTACCCCCTGAATCATATCCTGTTTTTCTTCATTTAATATTTCGCGATTTGCTTTTTCTTCTTTCGTTTGGGAATATTCGTCAGAATTTTTATCTTTCTTATTTTTTTGTTTTAATATGTCTAAAAAACTTTTCATTTCTCTACCGTTTAACCAATAATAATCTTTTCCTGCAATTCTTTTAATAAAGATTCCTGAAGTACAAGCATTTCACATTCTGGAGCTTTGTTCGCCTCTATATGTTCTTCGCCATGATCCATTCCATTTAGATGCAAAAGTCCGTGAACTAAAAGTCTCTTTAATTCTGCATTCTCTGTTGTATTAAAGTATCTTGCATTTTCAGCAATCATATCAACACTTATAACGATATCACCGACAGCTTTCCATAAAGTGCCTTCATCCTCATATTCCATGTCATTCTCAAACGAAAGCACGTCTGTTGCGTTATCAATATTTCTGTAACATTTATTAAGTTCCTTTATATACGAATCGTTACAAAATAAAATTGACACTTCTTCACAGTCAAACTTAAGCTTTTCCATTGCGAATAATACAAAGGATTCAACCTTATCAAGCCAGATTGGAGACGTAATATTTTCTTCTGCGGTAACAACAACTCTATTTGCCATTTTTAACTTCTTTTTTCTTTTTTGATTTTTTTGTTGAATTTTCTAAAAGCGCTTTTTCGTTCTGCTTTTCAGATTTTTTTTCTGCCTCTTTTTCTAAAGGCTTTACATCTTCTTTAGAGTCAGAGTCCTTATGGTCAGGATCTTTCTGATCCGGATATTCAATGCGCGAATGATAATAACCTGCAAGAATTGTTACAAAGGATTCTCGTATTGTTGTCAATTCTTTGAACGTAAGATTACAGTTATCAAGCTGGTGATGTTCAAGCTTTGAAGAAATCAGCATCTGAATAAATTTATCAAGGCGTGATACCGATGGTTTTTCAAGAGTACGGCAGGCAGCTTCTACAGTATCTGCAAGCATGACTACTGCGCTCTCTTTTGTAGTCGGAGGAATTCCATTGTAGGCAAAATCTTCTTCGCGCGCATCCGGATTTAATTTCTTTGCTTCGTTGTAAAAATATGCAACAACGCTGTTTCCGTGATGTTCTGCAATTATATCAATTACAGGCTTTGGAAGATGAAGCTGATGAGCCTTTTCAACACCACGCTTTACGTGGCTTCGGATTACAGAAACAGAAAGCGACGGATTAATTTCATCATGCTTATTCTGTCCGTTCTGGTTTTCTACAAAGTATTCGCTCTGATCCATTTTTCCAATGTCGTGATAATATGCACCGACACGTGCAATCAGCGAATTGGCACCAATTTCTTTACAGGCATTTTCTGCAAGAGTCGCAACCATCATCGAGTGATTATAAGTTCCAGAAGCATTAAGCAAAAGCTTTCGCATTGTAGGATTATTCAAGTCACTCAAATCCATAAGACGGAAAACCGATGCCGTATTTAAAAGCAGTTCAAACGGAGTGACAAAACCAAGGGCTAGAATTCCACTTATAAAGCCGTTGAGTGCAACCGCAAACGCAAGTGTTGCAAAATCATCAAAGCTTTCGTTAAACAAAACCTTTAAGATGCTGATAAAAACAATATTTAAAACCGCTATTGAAAGCGATGCAAAAACCATATCAATACGAGTTTCAATTTTGCGGATGATTCGTGTTGCACTAAAGCAGGTTGCTAGAGTATAAAGGAATACAACTACATCGTAGCCGCTTGCATTCAAAAGTCCAAGCGCAACTATTATAGAAAAAAATACAGAAGATTTTTCACCATACAAAAGCGCAATAAGGAAAATAAAAAACGCAACAGGAATTGCTATACACAAATGGTAGGAAGAGCGCGCAAAAAAAGGAATATTACTTGCAAACATCGTTGCAGAATAAAGCGCAATAAAAAAGCAGATTTGAACAAGCAGTTCCCTGAACGCAAGCTTTCTTCCCAAAAGAACGTTTGAATACAAAAGCGCCCACAAAATCATCAGAAGGAAAAGGAATAAAAGATTATCTACGTATGCGCGGTAATCAATATACTCTTTTGTGTTTGCCATTTTTTCAAGCTTATGATAATTTTCTTCTGTAATCGGAAAACCTTTCTTTGTAATCTTTTCACCTTCATGAACGGCAATCGGATAGTCAGAAGTTGCAGTCAAAGTTCTGTCTGCAATGATTGTTCTGTCGGCAATCTGACCAACTTCGTATTCATTTAAAGAGAATGCTGCAACAGTCAGATTTTTTGTTACACCAATAAAACTGATTACAGCAAGGACTGCAAACGAAACGATAGAAAGAATTAAAATCGGATATTCCCGCTTTAATGAAGCAAGAAAATTCTGTATAAATGTGTTTTCTTTTTTTACAGCAGTCTTTTGAACTTGAGCTGGCTGCTGATTATCAATTGTCTTTTGCATTTTCATACGCCTGAACTATTTTTTTAACCAATGGATTTCTAACAACGTCAGCTCCTTCCATCTGCATCATTCCGATTTCTGAAATCCCAGAAAGAACTTCTAATGCATGAACAAGACCTGACTTGCATCGCTTTGGTAAATCTATCTGTGTTACATCGCCGGTAATAAATACCTTTGAGCCGTTTCCCATACGAGTCAAAAACATCTTCATCTGTTCGCAGGTTGTGTTTTGTGCCTCGTCAAGAATTATAACGCTGTCATTCAGCGTTCGTCCGCGCATATACGCAAGCGGAGCTGTTTCTATTATATCATTTTCAATCAGTTTTTTTACAGTCTCTTTTGATAAAAGCATTTCCATTGAATCATAAAGAGGTCTTAGATAAGGACCGATTTTCTGCTCCAGATCACCCGGCAAAAAACCAAGATTCTCTCCTGCTTCGACAACGGGACGGGTCAAAATAATGCCTTTTTTCTCTTTTGAAAGCACAAGACGGATTGCCTCGGCAACTGCAAGGAATGTTTTTCCACAACCGGCAGGACCTGTACAAAAAACCATATCACGGGTACGCAAAAGTTTTACATAATCGGCCTGATTCTGAGTCTTTGGATAAATCTTTTTTTGTGCACCGGGAATAATTATAGCACCTTCGTCCATAGAGGCATGTTCTGCACGTGAATAAATGCTTCGGTCTGGAGAATAATCTGGATTAAGCTCTGTATTCAAAATAGAAGCTACAGCATCTTCTGAATCTGCATAACCTGCTTCAATTTCGTCAATAATTCTGTCAATTATAAAACGAAACTGCTGCTGAATGACCGGATCATCCTGCTCTACAGAAAGTTCGTTTCCGCGCATAAACACGGGAACACCTAAATGCTGTTCAATGAGTTTTAAATTGCTATCGTTAGTGCCGCACAGTTTTGTCAACATTCTAGTATCAGGCACAACAATCGTATATGAGTTTTCCACAAATCCCCTTTTATTATGGTAATACTTTATTCTTATTATATTATTATAAGGACTACATGCTGAATTTGTCAATTACGAGCTTCTTATTGAATTTTTCGCTTTTGCTTGCTATTATTGTAAACAAACATATACTTTTAAGGAACTAAAATGAAATCAAATGCTAACGTTGTTGATAATGACGACAAAAACTGGGACTTAATTTTACAGCCTAAAGAGCACTTCCTTGACTCAAAACATATACGTGAACTTATCCGATACCGCGACCTTGTAATCCTCTTTATTAAGCGAGACTTTACAACAGCATACAAACAGACAATATTAGGACCACTCTGGTACATCGTGCAGCCTCTTGTAACGACAATTGCCTACACCTTTGTATTCGGTCGTCTTGCAAATATTTCAACAGACGAAATTCCATACATGCTGTTCTATTTTCCGGGAACAATGCTCTGGACATATTTTACAGGAACTTTGAACGCTGCCGCAGGAATCTTTTCTGCAAACGCAGGAATTTTTGGAAAAGTCTATTTTCCGCGACTTACAGTTCCTATTTCTACGACAGTCGGACAGATGATTAAGCTTGGACTCCAGTTTGCCTGTCTTTTAGTTTTCTATATTTACTTTCTTGTTCGTGGCGCTCCTATTAATCCGTCATGGCAGATTTGTCTTTTTCCACTTTTAATTCTGTGGATCGGCTTTTTAGGCTGCGGAATTGGAATGATAATTTCGTCACTTACGACAAAATACCGCGACTTAAACCAGCTTTTGGGATTCGGACTCCAGCTTGCAATGTACGCAACTCCAATCGTATATCCTTTGTCACAGGCCCCAGAAAAGTACAAATGGTTCTTCTACGTAAATCCAATGAGTGCTCCAATTGAACTTTTCAGAATCTGGTTCTACGGAGCCGGAAATGTTCCGACAAGCATGACCTTAATCAGCCTTGGCACTACCGCAGTATGCTTTTTCTTTGGCTTGATTTTGTTTAACAAAAACGAACGTACATTTGTTGATGTTATATAAGGGTGGAATTTTCTAATGGCCTTTAAGTATTTTCTTGCAAATTTACCTTTTGAATTTAGCGTAGACATATGTGCCTTTGTAAATAAAAAATTTAAATTCAGACCTTCAAGCAAACCGTATCTGTCAGGAGATACGTACCGTAAAATTGCGGACTATCTCTATGATGAGACTCGGCTTGATGCTGCAGAAAGAATAAATTCTTTTTCAAAATCAAAAATTGACATAGAAAGAAAAATTCCGCTTGTCTTTGTAAGTTCCTGGAAACTTGAAAAATTTAACGAAGAAGTTCTCTTAAAAATAAACCGTCCTTTTGTCTTACTCACACATCAAGGCGATGTGAATATTAAATCGGAACTTCACAAGGAAATATTAAAAAATAAATACCTTGTTCACTGGTTTGCACAAAATTGTGAACTGACTTCAAAAAAAATAACTCCGCTTCCAATTGGTCTTGAAGACCGCTGGCGTCATAATGCAGGAGCTTTAAAAGATTTTAAGAAAGGCAAATATAAAAACAATGTCAAACAGCCTAAAATCATTTTTGGCTTTTCTATAAACACAAATCCCGAAAGCCGAGCTCCATGTTACATGGCACTTTGCAAAAACAAAAACGCACAACAGATTTATCGCCCGCTTACCTGCCATCTTTATCGCAGAAAGTTATCTAAATACATGTTTGTTGCAAGTCCTGCGGGTAACGGTCTTGACTGCCACCGCACATGGGAAGCAATTTACCTTGGTGTTGTTCCAATTGTAGAAAGTAATTCAATGAACAGATATTTTAAATCGCTCGGGCTCCCGATGGTTTTGATTGATAAAACAAAATGGAATGAACTTGCTAAATGGACTCCTGAAATTATGACAAAGAAATTTGAGTCTGAATGGGAAAAAGCTGATACTAAAGCAATGTGGCTTGATTATTGGGTAGAACGAATAAACGAATATTTAAAATAATTCTTAAAATAAAAAAAAAGACGGCACAGATGAAATTATTCAAATGCAGCCG
>JAILNY010000050.1 GCA_024691105.1 Treponema sp.
ACCGTCGACGCGGAGCCGGCACCGTGGCTAGATATACATACCGCTCAAGCGGCGAGCAAGTTCAGCAACCTGGAGGTGGCTGATTCCAGCAGGACAGCGTGATGAACAGCATCCGCACATTACACAGTCAAATGAAAGGTCTGCACATTTTGCAAAATCTACGCGCTGAGCGTAAGCAATGTACTGCATTGTCTGCAAGCTCTGAGGGCAGGCACGTGTACAAGCGTTACAGCCTACACAAGAGTAAATTTCTGGGTAGAGCTGCATCATAATCTGCTGCTCTGGTTTAATCTTATTGATGTCGTAAATCTGTTTTACAAGTGGGAAGAAAGGAAGGGTAGCGATATACATATCGTTTTCAACCTTCTTAGAACAAGCAAGACAAGTCTGAAGCTGGTTCTGTCCTTTGATGCGGTAAATTGTAGCACAAGCACCACAGAAACCGTTACGGCATCCGCAGCCTCTCTTGAGCTGATATCCGGCATATTCCATAGCGTTCATGATTGTAAGTTCTGCCGGAACATCATATTTTTTACCAAAAATATAAATTGTAGCCATTTCTTTCTTTTCTGCTTTAGCTTTAGGTGCTGCCTTTTTAGCAGGTGCCTTTGCAGCAGTAGTTTTCTTTACTGGTTTCTTTTCAGCCATTTTATTGCTCCTATAAATTAATACTCTGGTGGTAATTCACCAAGCTGGTCAAAGCTGAATACCGGACCGTCTTTGCAGACAAACTTATCGCCGATGTTACAGCGTCCGCATTTTCCGATACCGCACTTCATGCGCATTTCCATTGTTGTAAAGATCTGATTGTCCTTAAATCCAAGGTCTTTCAAAATCTTTAACGACATGTGGATAAGAATCGGAGGTCCACACATGATTACTGTCATGCCTGGATCCGGATTAAGTTCTGTAATAAATGGAGGAACAAATCCAACGTGTCCGTTCCATCCTTCTTCCGGACGGTCGATTGTAATATCAATAGAACAGTTAGGCTGCTTCATCCATGAGTTCTGCATTTCGTCAAGGCGAACAAGGTCAGCCTTAGAGCGGGCACCATAAATTACCTGGATCTTTCCGTAATTTGCACGATTGTCCATCATGTAGTTTACTACAGAGTGAACAGGCGCAATACCGATACCACCGGCAATTACAAGAATATCTTTTCCTTTAAGTGCACCTTCAACAGGGAAGCCGTTTCCAACAGGACCGCGTACACAGATTTCCTGACCTACTTCGGCATTGTGGAGCCATTCAGTTACACAACCACACTTCTTGATAGAAAACTCCATGTGTGTCTGGAGAGTCGGTGAAGAAGTGATAGAAATCATTGACTCACCTACTCCCGGTACGATGAGCATTGCACACTGACCAGGAATGTGTTCAAATAATTTTTTTCCATCGAGGCCAACTACGCTGAATGTTTTTACATCAGGTGTTTCCTGTCTTATATCAATAATTTTTCCTACATAAGGAATAAAGCTTTCATTATTTTCCATGTCTATCTCCTATTCCTTAGATATCATCTGTCTCGTTTACAGCTTTGATTACTTTTACAACGTTCATGTTTACAGGACAGCTTTCAAGACAGCGTCCGCATCCTACACAAGAGAACAAGCCTTCGTGAGCCATCGGATAATACATAAGCTTATGCATAAAGCGCTGGCGGCTGCGTTCTTTCTGTGTGTGGCGTGGGTTTTCTGCTGCCATCTGAGTAAAGTCGTTGTACATACAAGAGTCCCAGCAGCGTACCTGTTTGATTCCGTTACCAGTATCAAAGTCGCGTACGTCAAAACACATACATGTAGGACAAACATAAGTACAAGTTCCGCATCCTACACAAGGTTCTGATACCTGAGCCCAGATCTTAGAATTAAAGATCTTAAGCATGTCTTTTCCCTGGAACTTAGAAAGGTCAAGGTGTGCAAACGGAAGTTTTTCTACCTTTGCCTTAATGTCGCTCTTTGCAGAATCAACTGCGGCAGCATCGCCTTCAGCTAATACTGATTTTGCGTTTTCAAGGAATGCTTTACCCTTGTCTGTGTTTGCTTCAAAGAAATATTTTCCGTCAGCAAGCCAGCAGCTTACGTCGCCAGAAGCCTTAGAAAGACTTGCGTCGATTCCGTATGTAGAACAGAAACATGTCTTTGCAGGATCATTACATGCAAGAGTGATTACTGTTCCGTGTTCGCGGCGGTTCTTGTAGTAAGAATCAACCGGATTCATATTAAGGTAAACATTGTCAATACATTCAAAGCCCTTTGCATCACAGGCACGAACACCAAAGATAACAAAGTCTTCAACGTCTTTTCTTGGATCTTCAACAGTAACAGATTTACCGTCGAGTTTGTAGCTTACCATGTGTTCTGTTTTCGGGAAGAAGAAATCCTTTGCAGAACGAACTGTCTTAAGAGCAGAAGAAAGTTTTACACCTTTTTCCCACTTCTTAAAATCAGCCTGAACAGGAGCGCCATTTTCTGCTTTTGATACATTGTCAACAGGCAGATAAAGAGGCTGCTTTGAACCGATAAGTTCAAACAATGAATCAATTTTATCAGCTGCGATAGATAACATTATTCAGCCTCCTTTTCGCTTGAGCGATCCCATACGATTGTAGTTTCCGGGTCGCTGTCTGCATTGAATGTAAGCATTGCAGGTTTTGATTCCATATCGCTACCTGCCTGATAATCGCCGTAAATCTCATTGATGTCTTTAATGAACTTGCGGTTCAAGAGGTACAACGGAATATTCTGCGGACAAACACGTGAACACTCACCGCAGTCTGTACAGCGGCCGGCAACGTGCCATGCGCGGATAATATGGAAAAGGTTTTCTTCAAAAGAAGACTGAGCAACTTTCTGTGATGTGTAAAGTTTGTTGTTGTCAAATACACATTTTTCGCAGGTACATGCAGGACATACGTTGCGGCATGCATTACAGCGGATACAGCGGCTAAACTCATTACGCCAGAATTCATAACGCTGTTCAGAAGTCATTGCTTCAAGCTTTGCAACTTCTTCAAGGCGTTTTGTATTTGGAGTAACTTCTGCACCTTCATCCACACCGATAAGTTCATCACAGCTTACATGCTTTTTACCTTTACAGTTATCGCAAAGTTCGCCACCATCGATAGTATCCTGACAAGGAACTCCGATTGCATAAACGTCAGCACGTGTAATGCGGTTTTCTTTTAAAAGCTGTGTGAATGAATATGTATCAGACGGCTTTAAGAATACAAGAACAACTTCCTGTGGAATAGGCGCATCCTGTGCATTTGGATCACGCTGTTTTGCCATTGTGTTGTTCATTCTCGTTGTGCTCTTCTTTACTTCGATCTCGCGTGTAATTCCAACGAGATACTTAGAAAGATTAGCCTTACAGTATTTATTGAATACAAAATCTTTATCAAGTTCTTCAGCAGAAGTAAAAACTGCAGGTGTAATATCTTCGTCAAAAAGACCTTTCTTCCAGCCTACAACTTTCTGTACTTTACCTTCTGCAAGGAGTTCTTTTGCGCGTGCGATTAATTTGTCTTGCATCTTACATCCTCCAGCTTTTTACATTCGCCAAGCTCAGTAATCTGTTTTACAAAGTCATTCATAATGCCTGCAAAACGAACACCTTCTGCAGCAGAACACCATTCTACACGAGTACGGCCTTTTTCAATTCCCAAAAAGTCAAGCATAGAGAAAAGAAGAGTCATACGACGGCGTGCAAAATAGTTACCTGTTGAATAGTGGCAGTCACCTGGGTGACATCCGCACAAAATAACACCATCAGCACCGCGCTGGAATGCACGCAAAATGAACATCGGGTTCAAGCGGCAAGAGCACGGAATACGAATAATTTTTACGTTAGCAGGATATTCAAGTCGGTTATTACCGGCAAGGTCAGCACCTGCATAAGAACACCAGTTACAGCAGAATGCAACAATTTTTGGTGTCCATTCTTTGTTTTCTACAGACATGCGTCAACCTCCGCTAAGATTTGTTTGTTACTAAATCCATTCAAGTCCATTGCACCGCTTGGACATGCAACTGTACATGCACCACATCCATGACACATAGCTGTATTAACCTGTGATACGTGGCGTGTAATTGTTGTACGGTTTGGACCACGGAAGTCTTTGTCAACATAAGAGATTGCCCCGTAAGGACAAACGTTAGCACACTGACCACATCCGTTACATGCGTTTTCATCCGGATGAGCAGTACATGGGTTGTTCTTAAGTTTATCTTTAACCAAAAGACAAATTGCTTTTGCAGCAGCACCAGAAGACTGAGCAACAGTTTCCGGAATATCTTTAGGACCCTGACAGCATCCTGCAAGGAAGATACCGGCTGTAGGAGATTCTACAGGGCGGAGTTTTGCATGAGCTTCGAGGAAGAAGTCATTGTTGTCCATAGAAGTTGTAAGCATGGTTGCAAGAGGACGAGCGCTCTTATCTGCTTCAATAGAAGCGGCAAGAACAACCATGTCGGCCTTAATGTGAACCTGCTTATTAAGAATAAGGTCACTTCCCTGGACATCAAGAGTTCCATCACTCTGAGGAGTAACTTTTCCTACCTGACCTTTGATGTAGTGAACACCATACTGTTCAACGGCACGGCGGTAGAACTCATCAAAGAGTTTACCAGGAGTACGAACATCGATGTAGAATACATAACAGTTTGTATCAGGATAGTGATCGCGAGTCAAAATTGCGTGTTTTGCAGTATACATACAGCAGATCTTTGAGCAGTACTCGTGTCCCTTATTACTGTCGGCGCTGCAGCGGCTTCCTACACACTGAACAAATACGATTGTCTTTGGCTCTTTACCGTCTGATGGACGCAAAAGATGACCGTTTGTAGGACCAGAAGCGTTGCATAGGCGTTCAAATTCAAGTGATGACACAACATCAGGGCTCTGGCTGTAAGCATATTCATCAAACTTTTCAAGTGAAATAGGATTATAACCTGTTGCTACGATGATTGCACCATATTTTTCTGTAAGAATTTCTTCCTGCTGCTTAAAGTTAATTGCACCTACACCACAAGCTTTTTCACAGAATCCACAAACATTGTCTTTTCCATTTTTAAGACCTTTCATGTGGAGACAGTAATTAGCATCGATATTGGCAACCTTTGGAACAGCCTGAGCAAAAGGAATATCAATTGCTTTGCGAGTATTAAGGTTAAGGTTAAATGAATTAGGTACTTTTTTGTTAGGACATGCTTCGATACATGCACCACAACCTGTACATTTTGTTTCATCTACATAACGTGGATGACGTTTAATATCAATTTCAAAGTTTCCGATATAACCGCGAACGCCGCAAACTTCAGAAGCCGAAAGAATTCTGATATTAGGATTCTGGCTTACTTCTGTCATCTTTGGAGTTACGATACAAGAAGCACAGTCCAATGTAGGGAAAGTCTTATCAAGCTTTGCCATCTTTCCACCGACTGTGTAATCTTTTTCTACGATATCTACAGGGAATCCTGCATCTGCAATATCAAGAGCGGCAGTAATACCTGCAATACCACCACCAATTACAAGGGCGCGTTTTGTAACAGTTGTTTCGCCTTCTACAAGCGGTGTATCAAGGATTGTCTTTGCAATAGCGGCCTTACCTAAAGCAATAGCCTTTTCTGTTGCAGCATCCTTATCTTTCATAACCCATGAACACTGTTCACGGATGTTTGCAACTTCTACTTTATATGCATTAAGCCCCGCACGCTGAGCACATGCGCGGAATGTTTTTTCGTGCATACGTGGAGAACATGAACAAAGAACGACACCAGTAAGCTTGTCTTCTTTGATATGCTCTTCAATCATTTTCTGGCCGGCAGAAGAACACATGTAAGTATAGTTTGTCGAGAAAACGACACCGTTTACTTTACCTAATTCCTGTGCGACCTTTTCTACGTCTACTGTCCCTGCAATGTTAGTACCACAGTGACATACAAAAACACCAATTCTTTCCATTTTTCTCTGTCACTCCTTATCTCTTGTACTTTCTGAAAGCACTGACAATAGCCTGCTGAGGCATGTCATCATCAAGATGTTCCGGAACCTGATCTGGATCAAGGTGATGTGGTCCGCGGGAACCTTCTACTACCTGTCTGATTGCATCAATTACCTTAACTGGTTCAACCTGACGAGGGCAACGTTCAAGACATGCAAAACAGCTCAAACATGCATAAATTGATTTTGATGAAAGCAGCTTTTCAAAATCACCGTTTTCTACCATCTGAACAAACTGATGAGGATGATATTCCATTGATTCATAGTTTGGACAGGTAGCTGAACACTTACCGCATACCATGCATTTTTTTGTGTTCACACCACTAATCAAAGAAACAGTTTCTTTAAGCTGATCGATTTCGCTTTTAAGCATTCTGTTCCTCCTTTATGCCAAGAGCTTTTGCGAGAAGTTCTGAGAAATAGATAACATCAAGTTTAGAGTCGCCTTTATTCTTGATGAGGTTGTAGCGGCACAGAGGACAGCTTGTAACAAGGAGTTCTGCACCAAATTCTTCTGCATTTGTTATGATTTTCTTTGTTCTGTTTTGAGGAATTGAATTGTCTTCAAAAACTGTATAAGCACCACAGCATTCATTGCGTTCTGAATAAATTACAGGAGTTGCACCGAGAGCCTTGATAAAGTCCTCAAGAATCTGAGGATTTTCAGGATCGTCAAGCTGAAGAATTTTTGAAGGACGCAGCAAAAGACATCCGTAATAAGCACCGATTTTCTTTCCGAAGAACGGAGAATTTTTAATATCTCCACCATTAGCAGCCTTAACTGCTTCTGTTACCTTTGCCCAGCCTACAACATCGCGGAGCACTTCAAGGTAATGAACAACCTTAGTTTCACCATGGTATTCAATCTGATCTGCAGCAAGATAATTGTTTGCCTTCATTGCGGCAAATTCATCTTCCTTCATATCGTTGTTTACCTGTTTAAGCACATTGTAGCAGGCTGAACACAAAGTAATAAGTTCATTTCCTGCCTTATGAGCCTCTGCAAGTGCACGAACAGAAGAAAGCTTTGTCGCAATCTCATTCTTGGCCATTGGGTATGTTCCACCACAACACTGCCATTCTGGGATTTCTGAAAGTTCAAAGCCGAGCACTTCTGCGCTCTTTCTTGCATAAATGTCAAGATTTTTTGCCTTGTTCTTTAGAGTACATCCCGGATAATACGAATATGTCATAAGCATGCCTCATAACGAAGATATAGTATTTTTTGCAAAAATGTATTACGCAATTTTACCATATAAACGATATTTTGTGAATAAGGGCACTCGCAAATTTCCACTTCCGCTGCCATATCCCTAGTGGCGAGTGCTTCGAGTTTGCTGGCAAACTCTCTGTCTCTAGCTTACTACACCGGGCACTCGCAAATTTCCACTTCCGCCGCTATATCAAGCGCAACATAAAATAATTTTGAGTTTTTCAAGTTTTAGGTATACAATATATTAGTAATAACACAACGGAGAGTTAATCGTGAGCAAAATTCTTTACATAGCAGACTTTAGCGAAAATACCAACAGACTTTTTGACAAAATCTCTCAAATCAGACAGACAAAGTTTATTGACTATAATCTTGACCATTTAACTTCGTTTCTAAATGATGAAAATCCAGAGCTCATCATAATCAGTGTTTCCCGACTTGAATACGAAAAAGAGCATGTTCTTAATCTTATTTTGCAGATAAAGCCTGAACTTAACTATGTTCTCTATGGCTCAAAAGAAGAGTGCCACGATTTTTACGGAAAGTTTAAAGCAAACATCATAAAGTTTATTGTAACACCTATTACTAAATCTGATTTTATTAAAGAGATTCAGCAGATTGTGAACCGGCTCGAAGGCTTTACCGGCTATGCAGAAGATGGCAAAAAGAGCGCTTTAGATTCAGCAAAGGAGCCTTCTAAAAGCGATAAAAAATCGATTCTTCTTGTTGACGATGATGTAGTTTTACTCAGAACCATGATGAATTATTTAAAGGACCTGTATACGGTTTCGGTTGCAAAGTCTGGAACAGAAGCTTTGACACTTTTAGGAAGCATAAAACCAGATTTGATTCTGCTTGATTTTGAGATGCCGGTTGTCTCTGGTCCTGATACGATGAAGATGATCCGTTCAGAAGAAAAACTTAAAGAAATTCCGATTATGTTTTTAACAGGCGTTTCAGACCCTGAACATGTAAAGGACGCCCTTGTCTTAAAACCGGAAGGCTACATTCTTAAGACACAAGGGCAGACAGAGATTCTTGCGCGCATTAAGGATTTTTTCTTAAAACAGTCAATTCCTGCGTATGAATAAAAGTCATAAAATTTCTGCCATTGTAAACAGGCGCCTTTTTATACTATTTGCAGTCATCAATTTGATTTCGATAATTCTCTTTTCGCTAAATTTAAGACATCGTTATAAGAAAAATATTGAAGCAATTCTTAAAACAGAAATTTCTGATATAAAAAAAAGCATTTCAGATTCTGCAATTTATGCTTTGACAAGTACAGGAAATGAACTTATAAAAATTTTCTCTTCCACTCAAAATTACAACGACGAACTTTTTAGAGAAATTAAAGAGCAGTTTATTTATTCAGGAATTTCTGAACTGAACATAATGACTGACAAAGGTAAAGTTATTGCAAGCAACGTCAATTCAAATATCGGTTATGACATGAACTCTAACGAAGAGACAAAACAGTTTTTGAACGACATGAAAAGCTTTTGCAACGAGTCCAATTCTGTCTACGTAGAAAACAGCATACGAATAAATTATCCAAACCCGTCATCAGTAATGAAATACTTTGGCGGGAAAATTAACAATCATCTTTATTTTCAGGCAGGCTGCCCTGGTGAAGAATATGCAAAAATGCTTGAATACTTTATTACCCTCATTGCAATCAACAGACATAAATCAGATACAGCAACTTATCTTATTGCCTTTTTCGATGGAAAAATAATTCAGGCCGACGATAGTTTTAGTAACTATCAGACTTTTGACGACCTTCCGCTCTTTCCTGATAAAAACGAAAACGACAGTCTTTTTATTACCGAAGTAAACGATGAACATCAGTTTGCAATGTTTCACAAAGAAGAATATTTTTCTATTTGTGGCTTTATTCCGACACATTCAATAAGACATTCTCTAATTTTTGAATTAATTTACAACCTGATTATTTACGAAATTTTCTTTGTCATTTTGTATTTTGTAATCAGAAATCTGCTTAACAGACTTGTACTCCAGAACATCATAAAAATTACAAACTCACTCAACAAAATCGCTGCCGGCGAATTATCAGAAAAACTCGACATCCATACTAACTACGAATTTTCTTCGCTTTCAAAAGACATAAATACAACGGTAGACAGTCTGCGTGAATTAAAAGAACAGGCTGCTTACGAAAATAAAATGAAGTCGCTCTTTCTTGCAAACATGAGTCACGAAATCCGCACCCCGATGAACGCTGTAATCGGAATGTCAGAGCTTGCCCTGGATATTAAGGACTTACCGCCGGCAGCTTACTCGTATCTAAAACAGATTCACTCTTCAGGAACAAATCTTGTTGCAATCATAAATGACATTCTTGATTTTTCTAAAATTGAATCTGGCAAAATGGATATCATTCCAGTGGAATACGATTTATTCAAATTCCTTTTTGAAATTTCAAACATCACTCTTATAAAGATTGGCGACAAGCCTGTTACGCTTTATCTTGAACTTGATTCAGAATTACCGGCAACGCTTAAAGGCGATGACATCCGCTTAAGACAGATTCTTATCAACATTGCAGGTAATGCCGCAAAATTTACAGAAAGCGGTCACATTACGATTAAGGTAGAACGACTCAACAGATTTAAGAACACAGACGGAATAAAGCTTTCTGTAATTGATACCGGCCACGGAATAAAAGAAGAAGACATTAAAAAATTATTCAACGCGTTCCAACAGGTTGATATGCAGATTACAAGAAAAACAGAAGGAACAGGGCTTGGACTTGCAATCACAAAAAATCTTCTAAAACTCATGGGCGGCTCAATAAGCGTTCAAAGCGTTTACGGCAAAGGCTCGTGTTTTTCTATGGAAATTCCTCAAGAGTATATTTCTCAAAAAAATATCGCACAAACCTATTCTTCATTAGTAAAAACCGGAACAAGCGTAAAAGACAAGCCGTATCTTACACGTTTTACGATTAACGAACTTTCAAAACAAAAAGAAATTCAAAATCTTTTCATAAATAAAGTTCAGACAATTAATTTTAACTGCCCGAATGCAAAAGTTCTTGTCGTAGATGATAATCAGGTAAACATTGACGTTGCCAAAGGCTTACTTGAAAAATTCGGTGTGCAGTTCTTTAGTGCAGTTTCCGGCTTTGAAGCACTTAAAAAAGTGAATGAACAAAAGCAGAAGTTTGACATCATTTTTATGGACCACATGATGCCGGATCTTGACGGAGTTGAAACACAACGTCGAATCCGTAAAGCAGAAGACCCTGACCACAAAAATATAATCATCGCGTTAAGTGCCAACGCAACGCCTGAAGCAACAAAAATGTTTCTTGCAACCGGCTTTGATGACACGCTTGCAAAACCAGTCCAGCGAAAAGATTTTGCCCGTATCCTTGAAAAATGGCTTTCGCCGTCACTTATCATAAAAGCAAGCCAGACAGATGAAGCTCCAGAGATTCCAAAAGATTTTATAAAAAAACTTAATGAGTCTCAGCTTGATTTTAAAGACCGTGTTCCGGATGCAGTTTCTAATGCCGGAGGATTTAAGACATACTTTACAACTCTCCGCAGTTTTTACAAAATGATCGAAAGCGAAGCAAACAATATCGAAGAATTTGCAAAAGCAGATTCGGTTAAAGACTTTACGATAAAAGTTCACGCATTAAAAAGCTCTGCAAGAATAATCGGCGCTGATAAGCTTTCTGAGATGGCAAAAGAGCTTGAAGAACTCGGGAACGAAGCTAAAACAGATCTTATAAAAGAAAAGACTCCTGCCCTGCTTAATTTATACAGGTCGTACAAAGAGCCGCTTTCGTATCTTGTGCAGGAAACTTCTAACAACGCCCCGCACTCTGAGTCTGGTAATGGCGGCGCTTCTTACGATGAGCTTAAAGAGGCCGCACAAAAAATTCTTAGCGCAGCAGAAACAAATCAGCTTGATAAAATTGACAGCATCATCGAAGAACTTAAAGGCAAGGACATTCCAGAGAACAAGCGCGCTATTTTTGAAGAGCTTTGCGATGCTGTTGAAATGATTAATTTTGAAGGCATAAAAAAAAGCGCCGCAGAACTTGCAGCGCTTTAAATGAGTCACAGCCAACCGGCTACCAGGCAAGTTTCGGCCAAACCAAAACTCGCGCATCCCTCAAAAAAAAACTATTTCTGAGGGAAGGCCATAGATTCAGGTTTAAACACCTTATCAAACTCGGCATCGCTTAAGAAGCCAAGACCAACACATGCTTCTTTAAGAGAGATATTCTCGTCAAATGCTTTGTGTGCTGTCTTTGCTGCGTTTTCATAACCGATATACGGATTAAGTGCTGTTACAAGCATCAATGAGTTGTAAAGGTTATGGTGCATCTTATCTTTGTCAGCTTTAATACCAACGGCGCAGTTCTTGTTAAACGAAAGCATTGCTTCTGCAAGGAGGCGTGCGCTCTGGATAAAGTTGTAAGCGATAACAGGCATAAATACGTTAAGTTCAAAGTTACCCTGGCTTGCGGCAAATCCGATAGCAGCATCATTACCCATTACCTGAACTGCAACCATTGTAACAGCTTCGCACTGAGTTGGATTTACTTTTCCCGGCATGATAGAAGAACCTGGTTCGTTTTCTGGAATGCGGATTTCGCCAAGACCGTCACGAGGACCAGATGCAAGCCAGCGCACGTCGTTTGCAATCTTCATCATGTCAGCGGCCAAAGCCTTGATTGCGCCGTGAGCGTATACAAGTTCATCCTTAGATGTAAGTGCATGGAATTTATTTGGAGCAGTTACAAACTTCTTTCCTGTAAGTTTAGAAACACAGTCTGCAACTTTTTTGTCAAAACCTTTAGGTGCATTGAGTCCTGTTCCTACTGCAGTTCCACCAAGAGCAAGCTGCTTTAAGAATGGAAGTGAACTTTCGAGCATTTTTTTATCCTGCTCAAGAGAAGTTCTCCAGCCAGAAATTTCCTGACCAAAAGAAATAGGAACTGCATCCTGGAGGTGTGTACGTCCAGATTTTACGATCTTCATGTTTTCTTTTTCAAGTTTCTTGAATGTTGCAACAAGAGTATCGATTGCAGGGAAAAGTTTATCTTCGATTGCACATACAGCAGAAATATGAAGTGCTGTAGGGAATGTATCGTTAGAAGACTGACTCATGTTAATGTCATCATTTGGATGGCAGAGTTTTTTTCCTGCAATTTCGTTTGCGCGGTTTGCAATTACTTCGTTTGCATTCATGTTGCTCTGTGTACCAGAACCTGTCTGCCATACAACGAGTGGAAAGTGATCATTAAGTTTACCGGCAATTACTTCGTCACAAGCCTTAGAAATTGCCTTGAGTTTTGCAGCTGTCATTTTTTCAGGCTTTAAAGAATTGTTTGCCATTGCAGCTGCCTTTTTAAGATAGCCGAAAGCCTTTGTAATTTCGCGAGGCATTGTTTCAATTCCAACACCAATTTCAAAGTTTTCGTGACTGCGTTCTGTCTGAGCTCCCCAGTATTTATCTGCAGGAACTTTTACTTCGCCCATTGAGTCATGTTCAATTTTGTATTCCATAGTATTAATCCTCACAAACTGCCAGACAAAACAAATGCCGGCAAGATATAAAAAAAATATCCCCGATTAAATCGGGGAATTAAAAGTCAGATTAGAACTTAACCTGCTTGATTACGTCTTTGAGACATTCAGCACTGTGACGGAGTTTTTCAACTTCATCATCAGTAAGAGGAGCAGCAATATGTCCTTTGATACCCTTTCCACCAATAAGTGTAGGAATAGAAAGACATACATCACTGATTCCGTATTCACCGTTCATCATGGAAGTGATTGTAAGAACAGAATCTGTGCTGTAGTTCAATGCTTCGATTAAGTCAGCAGTTGTTGCAGCGATACCGTAGTTTGTAAATTTCTTTGCATTGATGATGATTCCGCCTGACTTACGGATGTAGTCTTCTACATCGTCTTTGTCAAATGCAGGAAGCTGTCCGCCTGTAAATGATTTTGCAAAGTTGTCTACAGGAATTGAACCGATATTTGCAAGAGACCAAGGTACAAAAGAAGAGTCTCCGTGTTCTCCAAATACATAACCGTGAACGTTTGTAGCACCTACTCTGTAGTTTTCTGCGATACGTGCGCGGAAACGTGCTGTATCAAGCATTGTACCTGTACCAAAGATGTGGTTTTCCGGAATGCCAGAAGTTTTTACAAACTGATATGTAAGGATATCTACAGGGTTTGCAACGATAACGTACAATGCATTAGGAGCAACCTTAGTAATCAAAGGAATTACAGACTTTGTAATATCAACGTTTGTCTGTGTTAAATCAAGACGTGACTGACCAGGCTTACGTCCAACACCAGAAGTGAATACTACGATGTCAGAATCTCTTGCATCTTCGTAATCTCCATCGTGAATATAAACCGGACCGATAAATGGTGTACCCTGACGGATATCCATTGCTTCACCCATTGCCTTTTCTTTTATGATATCGATTATAACGATTTCTGAAGCAAGCTGTTTTAATGTAAGAGCGTAGGCAACAGTTGATCCAACCTGACCTGCACCAATAATAGTAATTTTTCTTGACATACCTAAGTATCTCCCATGATAAAGGTTAGTATATTTAAATAGTATACTACCTTCTTTGAATTATGTGAAGTAGCATTCAGTGTCTTCACTTCAAGTAAAAGGCTCCCTTCTGCTGAATGCTTCGAGTTTGCAGGCAAACTCTCCTTCTGTCTTTGATTTATGAGAAGTAGCATTCAGTGCCTTCACTTCAAGTAAAAGGCTCCCTTCTGCTGAATGCTTCGAGTTTGCAGGCAAACTCTCCTTCCGTGGGCGTGCCGGCTCGAAGAAGTCTGCTCATTATTGGAAACGTAATTTACGAGCAGAGTGTGCTAAAATTTGATTTTTTTGACAAATTCACCGATAATATACGTATAATATGGAGAAAAAGTCATGCCAGACATAGAGTTTACCAAACAGGTTATTCAAGCCGTTGACACACGCGTTGCTTACTACAATTCAGACATTCTTCCACAGATTCTTGAAAAATACCGCCTTATTCATACCTGTGTCAAAAATATAATCGATGTCCTCATTCAGCGCTCTCTTATCAAACCAGATCCATATAAACACGAAAAAAAGATCTCCGATGTTGAAATAATTCCAAACGAACAGTACATAGACTCAGAACGCTCACTTGTAATCGGAACACGACTTTCTGACTACGAAGCAATTCTTGACTTTATCTGTACATATTACAAGTTTTCTATTGAAGGCATGACATTTGCAAAAATCAAAAAGTTTGTTGAATTTAACAACACGTTCAACTGGCATTCGTTTAGTACTTCAAGCTCGCAGGCAAACACAAGAGGCTTTGCATGCCTTGTTGCAGAAGCAAAACACGGCGCTCCTGCAATGACTTCAAATATGATGACTGATGGAATCGTAAAATGTGACTCAGCCACACGAGACATAAACATAATGCTCAAAGAATTGAGCGAATTCCAGAAAGAAGTTTACAAGGCCTACATCCGAAAGGACATTTTTGACCATCCGAAATTTGATAAAAATAAGGCCAACGAAAGCGCGCAGGCAGAACAAGCCGAAATCAAACGGCTCTTTCCTGCGGTAATGGGAAAAACTCCATACTACACTGCCCTTATCGAAGAAATTACAAAAGAAGACAACGCCCCTGACAAAGCAAAACTTCAGGCCGCTGTTCTTGAAAAACTTAAAATTAAAGAGCAGCGTCACGAACGAAAAGAAAAAAAAGTCGATTCAAAAGAAGTTCTTTTACAGGCAATTCACGCACTCAGCGGAATTGCGCCTCAACTTGAAGTTGTCGTTTCAAAGATAAACGAAAACCATTCGATTCTTGAAAGCGAACACCAGTCGTTCTGGGCCAGATTTCTTCACAACCTCAGAAAAGCCTTTAACATTGAAGAGCCGCCTGTAACTTACAGCATTAACATAACCGATTCCACAACCGGAACCGTCACAAGAGAAAAACTTGTCTTCCAGGCCTTTGTTGCAAACATCGAAAAACGAATTAACTTTTACAATTCATTTTCTGTACGACAGGCACCAGGCTTTCAGAAAATCGAAAAAAATGAACCGGAAAAAATTCTGGAATTTTTAAATAAACAGATTGCAGAAGTTCAAAGACTTCTTGTACAGTTAAACGCGCTTGATGAATTCTTTAAGACAACTGCAAACGCTGATAACAAAAAAAATATCAAAGGGCTTAAGATGGAATTGACCTCGCTTAAAAATTCTATCGTAAACACAAACCAACACAGAGTTGATTACATCTCTGTAGTTGAAGAACAGGTCCAGATGAAAAAACTAGGAATCACAGATGAAGAAAATTAAAAAAATTCTTACTACCCTTCTTGTTTTAAATTCATTCATGATTTTAAATGCAGATCCACAGGATGAAGATTTCATGAATGAACTTTTGGATTCACTCTCGCAGGAAGAAATTGCAGAGCCGCTTAAATCACAAAAAGAACTTACAATCATTCAACCGGCAGTCCCACTTAATTTAGACCCGCACACTTCTGCGTACACAGGAGAAGCGCAGGTTTTAAACAGTCTGTACGAAGGACTTTTTTCTTACAATGCAGCTACAGCAGATCCTGAATATGCACTTGCAGTTGAATATCAGACAAGCCGCGATCAGCTTTTCTGGACTTTTAAATTACGCAAGGGTGCAAAATTTTCTAACGGGAAAAAAATTACCGCAAATGATATAAAAGAATCCTGGCTCAATTTAATTTCAACACCGGGCGCTTATTATTCTTCATTCCTTGATGTAATTAAAGGAGCACGTGAGTACAGGCTCGGTAAAGGTAAAAGAGAGGATGTTGCAATTTTTGCAGAAGGCGACAGCGAGCTTGGAATTGAACTTATTTCGCCTATAAGTCATTTTCCGCGAATCCTGTGTCATCATGCATTTGCCGCAGTCGACGCAAAGGACGGAGCATATTCAGGGCCATACAAACTTACTTCATACGACAATTCAAAACTCTGTCTTGAAAAAAATGAATATTACTACAACTGCGAAAATGTAAAAATTAAAAACATTACGATTTTATTTTCTGATGATGCAGATAATAATGCTCATTTATTCAACAACGGAATAGCTCATTGGATTACCTCAGAATGCAATACAAGAAAAATTCTTGACCCTGATTCAA
The DNA here is from genome assembly GCA_024691105.1 of Treponema sp. Taxonomy (GTDB): domain Bacteria; phylum Spirochaetota; class Spirochaetia; order Treponematales; family Treponemataceae; genus Treponema_D. The sequence goes on from JAILNY010000050.1 coordinate 16,417, forward strand.
TTAAGTTTGAACCGCTTTTTGGAACATATTACTTTTTCTTTAAGAACGGAAATTCAAAATACTTAACAGAAGATGTTCGCATTGCATTGATGGACGCAACTCCATGGAAGGAACTTCGCGAAGGTTCTCTCTTTCCGGCAACGACTCTGGTCTACCCGCTTTCAGGCTATAAGCAGCCTGCACCTCTAAACTACACAGATTACGCACACGCAAAAGCAATGATGAAGCGCGCTAAAAAAAAGCTTGGACTAAAAGAAGAAGAGCTGATTGAACTTACGTTTGCAATTCCCCAGGGCGACAGCATTAAGCAGGCCGCAGAAATATTAAAAAAATCCTGGGCTCGTGTCGGCGTAAAATTAAATATTCAGGTTATAAAAAGCCCGTCGTACTTAACTTCTATTTCAAAGACAAAGGCAGACCTTTTTATTTATACCTGGATCGGAGATTTTGCAGATCCGATTGCATTTTTGGAATTATTTAAAAGTGATTCAAGTTTAAACGAAAGCAAATGGAGCAATAAAGAATTTGACAGACTTTTAGATCTGGCAAATTCAACTTCAAACAAAGAAGAGCGTTTTAAATATCTGTCAGAAGCAGAAAACATTCTTCTTTCAAGCGGAGCAATTATTCCGCTTACACACTCAATTGATTTGAATATAATAAATATGCGTGAACTTTCCGGCTGGGCACCTAACCCGCTTGATATTCATCCGTTTAAAAATATATTCTTTAAGAAAACCAGATCCACTTTTAAACACGGCACAGTTGCTAAAAAGTAAATTAAAAAATGCAGAGGTAAATTATGAATGTAGTTGAAATACTTGCTCCAGGCTTTGAAGAAATTGAAGCACTAACTCCCGTTGATTATCTTAGACGCGGCGGAGTGAATGTTACCATTGCCGGCATCAATGCAATCGGAGAACAGTACACTAAATTGATTAAGGGCGCTCACGGCATCACAATCGAAAACGATATGTCTTTTGATGAATACCTTACATCCTTAGACGGGCAGCTCCCGGACGCCATCGTAATCCCTGGTGGGATGCCAGGCGCACTCAACATCGGTAAAAACGAAAAAGTAATTGATTTTATAAACAGAATGAACGAAGCAAAAAAACTAATCTGTGCAATCTGCGCCTCGCCGATTGTTGTTCTTGCCCAGACAGGAATCCTTAAAAGCAAAAACTTTATCTGCTATCCGGGAATGGATCAAAAGATTGCAGACTTTGTTCCTGACACATCTAAGATACCGGAATTACTTGAAGACTCATATTTATGTCATACAAAGCCTTACGTAATAGATGGTAATCTTATTACAGGCAAAGGTCCGGGAGCTGCCGAAGAATTTTCTATGGCAATTCTTAAGACTCTTGTCAACGTTGATACAATGATGCAGGTAAAAACTTCAAGCTGCCAACGTTAAAAAAGG
>JAILNY010000036.1 GCA_024691105.1 Treponema sp.
TTGGAGAGATTTTATCTGATGATTTTTTGATTTGGATAAGCCATTTGCAGCTTCGTACAGCAATCCAAAAGAGGGTAATTAAAACAAGCAGTTGTAAATAAGTGATTTGAAACATTTGAAACTTCCCATCTTTATTTTAGGTCTTGAAATCTTACAATAAAAAGCTGGGAAGAATCAATCTGTTTTATTAGATAATTAGGAAAAAAATTTAGTAAAATGCAGAGCTTTGCACGGAAACGAAACAAGCTGCTGCTGCATTGACTCAATCTCAATCTTTGCAGCAGCCAGTTCTGTGAGTGCTTCCTGTATTGAAATTTCGTAGACTACAGTATGCTTTGGAAGTGTTGCAATTTTTTTTTGCATCAACAGAAGGTGCAGTTCTGAGAATTGAATTCTCGGAAGTAAAATATTTTCCAGTAACGTTAATTTTGTTCTAGCCAAAACAAAATGCAGACATAAAAATAAAAATCAAAACAAGGCTAAAACTTTTTTTCATTCCAAACTCCACGAATCTATTATTTTATGTTAAAATAATGTTAACACTATAAAAAGTGAAATTCAACATTACAGAGAGCCGTATTATGAGTAAAAAAACTTCTTTAAACAAAAACTCAATTCTTTTAAAAGCAGGACATTTTACAACCTTGATACTAATCATAGTCTTTATTTTTTCTGCAATCTTCACTTCGTGCAATTCTACAAACCAGGAACCGCCTCAAGAAAATACGACAACAGTAAATACAAAAATATTTAAGGACGGCAATCTATACACAACCACAGTCTTTGAAAAAATCACTTCTCTCAAAGCATGTCATCTTAAAACCGGAGAACGCTTTGACATAAGTCTTGATTCAATTTCTTATAATCCCTCAACGACAAAACTTTCTTTTACGATGCCAAAAGATATTCCATATAAAAAAACAGATTTAGTTTTTATGATTATCGGCGTTCCGGTTTTCCCTGCAGAACTGATTTTAAATGATGCAGTTTATAAAAGGGCAATGCCGGGTGTTTTTGTAAACGGAAAGAAAGCTGTCGAAGGCAAAGATTACACACTCGATGTAAAAACAAATCACTTAAAGTTTTTAATTCCGGTAGATGCAGACAAAGACTCTTATTCAATAATCTGGCTGCATGCAGGCGGTGTGAACAACTTAAGCAACCTGACTTCTAAATACGAAAAAGAATATTCGCAGTTAGAAAAAGAATGGTACAGATCTATAAAATAAAACCGCGCATTGCCCGGCTGCACCTGCTCTATTGTTCCGGAGCCGGGAATGTATCCAGACACGAGTCAATCCAGGGATTCATGTGATGATGCGTATTAGAAATAAGTTCTACATCTTCGTCAGAAAGAACTCTGTAGTTCAGGATTCCCTTTGCAGCCGCATCGGCAAAAGTCTGAACTGTTAAGTTAACAGGCCTGGTCGGAGGATCAGTTTCTTCCGGGACAAAAATCCAGACATGATTTCCATCTGTATTACAGATAGAATCCAGATAATACCATCTGCCCGTTATTCCATCGCGGGTCTCTGTATTTACGATGTACCTTGAATACGAAACAAGCTGGTTCTTAAATGCCCTGTCAAGATTATATACAAGCACAGCCACGTCTTCTTCCTCGATATTGATAAAATCAGGAAAGCTTACATTACCGGAGTCGAAAGACGGACTCTCATAAAAAAGACAGTCACATGGCAAAACAATGGTACCAGAATCAGAACTAAATAAAACCCCGTCTTCTAAAATCAACGACCCATGAACAGGCTCTGACTTTAAATCAGAACACCAGTCATCATAAGAAGAAACAAGACAATATTCACCTTTAGTACTGTGCTCTCTTACAAGCATCATATAAGTTTGACCGCTGCCGTTATCATCAAAATAAGTATTTGCCCAGGTGTGGTCATCGTCGCCGGTTTCAAACGGCTTGTCTATAAATATTTTACCGTCTTTAACATGATAGGTTGTTTCACCACAATCCTCAAAACAACCCGGCATTTCATAATCATCACTGTATGCCAGTATTCTTCGTTTGTCATTACCTTCATAAGGGCTTAAAAATGAAAAGCCATGTACCTGTCGACTCGCCCAGCTGTTATTAAAGACTGAATATTCAGCAAGAATTTTTTCTATTTCGTCATCGGTGTAAATATCGTCTTCTGTAAGACACTCTGTAAGAACCCAGCCAGTTTTCCCGGCTTCGTATTTCTTGTCACTATTAAACGGATCCTTAAACTGATCGGCAATAATTTTTTTCCATTGCAAAGTTTTGCCGTAAATTATTTCTTTTTGGCCTTCTGCAATTATGTAGACTACAGTATGTTTCGGGATTTCTACGATTTTCTTTGCATGAACTGCAGGCGCCATCCGTAAAGTGACAGTATCTGATGTAAAACATCTTTTTATAACATTGATTTTAGTCTCAGAAAAACTGAATGAACAGATAAACAGGAGAACAAAAATTGACAAAAAACTTTTTTTCATAAATTGAATTGACCTCAACCTACACCGAACGCAAAAGATTTTTACATCCTAAAACGACATCATCATAAGTCTCGTCAAAGTTTCCGGTATACCACGGATCTGCAATGTCGCGTGACAAGCCTGCATACTCCAAAAGAAAATGCATCTTGTCATCGGTATCTTCACCAAGAATGCGCTGCATATTTCTAAGGTTATTACGATCCATGCAGATTAACAAATCCCAATCATTATAATCATCAATTGTAATCTGCCGCGCGCGGTGATCAGTAAACGGAATTCCTTCTTCTCGAAGTTTTGTTCGCGTACCGTAGTGCATCGGGTTACCGATTTCTTCGGTGCTGGTTGCAGCAGAATCAATATAAAATTCATTTTCGCGGCCAGCTTTTTTTACCATATCCTTAAATACAAACTCTGCCATCGGGGAACGGCAAATGTTCCCGTGACAGACAAACAAAATTCTTTTCATTCAATATAACCTGGATAAACTCTATCTGGAGCCCTTGTCGTAAGGAATACCTTCGGCCTTTGGAGCCTTAGAAGATTTAGAAGTAAACGCAAGGACAACAAGTGAAATAATGTATGGAAGCATTTTGTAAAATTCACCAGAAACAAGCTTAACCAAAAAGTCAAATCCCATATAAGCATCCGCAACCGCACGGAAAAATCCGAACAATATTGCAGCGCCTGCAATGCGCCATGGTTTCCATTGACCAAAAATCATTACAGCAAGTGCTAAAAATCCCGCACCTGCAACTCCGTAAATAAAATCCCACTGAGAATTTGCAGCCGTGATGTAAATAATTCCACCAATTCCGCCAAGCGCACCAGAAATCAAAACTCCGCTATAGCGCATTGCATACACATTAATACCGACACTGTCTGCTGCCTGCGGATGTTCACCACAAGCCATAAGTCTAAGTCCAAATCTTGTCTTATACAAAACAACAAATGAAATGCACAAAACTACAACAGTCAGAATCATATAAATATTCAGTTCCATTCCGAATAACTTAAAAATAAAACAACGCCGGTTCTGAATATAGTCAAGAATTGCGGACACGTTATCGCCGCCGCTTCTTCTTGTGTTTACAGATTTTACAATTACAGTTGCCGCCGCAGTTGCAAGCATGTTCATCGCAGTTCCTACAAGAGTCTGATCAGCCTTAAAATTAATTGCCGACACAGCAAGGAACAACGAAAAAATCATCCCACAAAGCATACTCATTGCAATTGTAATAAAAATAATCAGTGCAGGATTTGTTCCAACAGGAAGTACTGCAAGAACAGCAGCTCCACCTAAAGCACCACAAACCATAATACCTTCAAGACCAATATTAATTACACCACTTCTTTCAGAAAACATTCCACCAAGTGCAACAAAAATTAAAACAGAAGCATAGATTAAAGTATACTGAACTAAAAGCATTATCTGCCTCCTTTTGAACTTTCATCATAACCGGCAGGGCTCGCACCGGAAGCAGCTTTAGTACCTGAATCATTCGCCGCGCCGGATGCGCGCTCGCTTAAACTTGCTCTCTTTTTTTCTATAATGCGTACAAACATTTCTTTGATGAACAAAACAAACGCACATGCATATATAATTATCGAAGAAATTAAATCTGCAATCTGTGGATTAAAATATCTCATATCAATAAAGCTTCCGCCAAGAGTTATGTGCTGAATAAAGTAGCCGGCAAAGACAACTCCAATCGGGTTAAGTCCACCAAGAAAGGCAACGGCAATTCCGTTAAATCCCATAGAAGGAACTGATGACGCTGTCTTCCATTGCTGAATGTCTGTTAAGTAAAAGAATGATGCTGCAATTCCTGCAAGGGCACCGGCAATTGCCATAGTAATAATTATATTCAATCGTTCTTTCATTCCGGAATATTTTGCAGCATGTTTATTTAAACCAGTCGCAGTAAGCTCATAACCAATGACACAACGTTTAAGAACAACATGTATCAGTACTGCAATGATGATTGTAAGTGGAATTGCAATAGAGACGTATTCGTTGTTATGAAAAAGTTTTTCTAAACCAAGTGATGGTATTATTGATTTTGGAGAGACATTACGGATTAGATAAGTTTCTGAAATTGTAAGGTTCATTACAGTTTCGTTGTGCATAAGAATATTGATAAGATACAAACCTATCCAGTTCATCATAATACAGGCAATTACTTCGTTGATATTAAAGAATGCCTTAAGACAACCAACAATTGCTCCCCAAAATGCAGCAGCGGCAGTCGCAATTAAAACACAAAGCCACCACGGCATATGCCAGCTTAAAGCACACCAGAGAGAAATTCCGATTGCTACACAATACTGTCCACCAACACCAATATTGAAAAGACCTGCCTTATACGCAAACAAAACAGATAATCCACATAAAATAAGCGGGACAGCTTTTACAAGAGTACTTCCAAAATAATACAGACGCTGATGAGGCTTTCTGAAATACATAAAATTTTTCAGAATTGTCCCAATTGCCTTTGTTGCATGAGGTGCATTGATTATCAGAAGAATTATATAACCTACTAAAATTCCTATAATTGCACACAATACAGCAGCAAAAATAGATTTAAAGCTTTCTGATTTAACTATCGTTTTAATTTTATCGTTCATCCTTTTTTGCTCCTGCCATATATAATCCAAGCTCCTGAACACTTGTAGAACGTGGATCGAGTTCCCCTGTAATCTGGCCTTCGTACATAACAAGAATTCTGTCACTTAACTGCATAACTTCATCCAGCTCATACGACACAAGTAAAACAGCTGCACCTCGATCTCTGTCTGCAATAATCTGCCTGTGAATAAATTCAATTGCCCCAACATCAAGTCCTCGCGTCGGCTGAACCGCAATCAAAAGTTTATGAGCCTTATCAAGCTCTCGGGCAACAATTGCCTTCTGCTGATTTCCACCAGACATTGCACGTACAAGAGTTTTACTTCCCTGCCCCGAACGAACATCAAAATTTTTTACAAGTTCATCAGAATATTCGGTAACGGATTTTCGTTTTATAAAATGAGCCTTTTGAAACTGAGTTTCCCAGTAGCGCTGCAATACCATGTTTTTTTCAAGACTATAATCAAGAACAAGGCCGTGCTTATGTCTATCTTCTGGAATATGACTCATACCGGCAATACTTCGTTCGCGGATTGTCTTTTTTGTAATATCGTTTCCATCAAGTAAAATCTTAGGCTGAACACCGTCATGACCTGACACAAGATGCTCAAGTCCTGTAAGCCCGTAAATAAGTTCTGACTGCCCGTTACCATCAATTCCCGCAATGCTGACAATCTCGCCGGCACGTACATTAAAACATACATCTTTTACGGCAAGACTGTCATGAATTTTACTTCGTACATTTATATGCTGAACATCAAGAATCACCTTACCCGGATTTGCCGGAGTTTTTTCAAGCGTAAACTGAACATCGCGGCCAACCATCATACGGCTAAGCTCTTCTTTATTTGTATCTGCAATGTTTACAGTTCCGACATACTTTCCTTTACGCAAAACAGAACAGCGGTCGCAGACAGACATAATCTCATTTAATTTATGAGTGATAAATAAAACAGACTTTCCTTCTGCGACAAGATTTTTCATAATCTGCAAAAGCTCTGTAATTTCCTGCGGAGTTAAAACAGCAGTCGGTTCATCAAAGATAAGAATCTCATTATCGCGGTAAAGCATTTTTAAAATCTCTACACGCTGCTGCATACCGACTGTAATATCAGAAATAAGAGCATCCGGGTCAACCGCAAGTCCGTATCTTTCGCTAAGTTCAACGACACGCTTTCGTGCCGTTTTTCTGTCAATAAATCCGTTTTTAACAGGCTCGCTTCCAAGAATAATATTATCAAGAACAGTAAAAACTTCGACAAGCTTAAAGTGCTGGTGAACCATTCCGATATGGAGAGCCGTCGCGTCGTTCGGGTTGTTGATTTTTACGACTTTTCCGTTTTTTCGAATCTCGCCTTTTTCCGGCTGATAAAGACCAAAAAGCACACTCATCAAAGTTGATTTTCCGGCACCATTCTCGCCTAAAAGGGCATGAATCTCGCCCTTCTTTAATTGAATTGAAATATCGTCATTTGCAATGATGCCCGGAAACCGTTTTGTAATATGGAGCATCTCGATTATGTATTCATTATCCATAAATACATTATAAAAAGTTTTTTAAAAATAAAAAAGGACATTTTATAAATTCACAGTGAATTTAAAAAATGCCCTTTTACGTTAAATAAAATTATTTATTTAATATTAGGATATTCGTTTACCTTTACAGAAACTTTTGGCATTGCACTGATGTCGTTAGAAACTTTGATTTTTCCGTTGAATACGTCAGCTACAACTGCTTTGTAATCTGTTACAGTATAGTTCTTCATAGACCATGTGCTTTCTGGGAGAGCTACAAAGTTTACGCTTGTATCTCTTGCAGAAACAAGACCAAGGCTTGAAACTTTTCCTGCATAAGTTCTGTCAAATGAACCGTCCTGAATTGCTTTGAGACAAGCTTTTACAGTTGCTCCAAGACCTTTCATTGCAGATGTTACACACATTCCAGGTGCATACTTGTTGATAAGAGCAGACTGGTCAACGTCAACACCAATTACTTTTCCGTTTGTCTTAACAGCTGCTTCACATGCAGAAGTCCAGATTCCACCACCACAAGCAAATACAACTTCTACACCGCGCTGCTGGTACCATCCGTCCATTGCAGCAGTAATTGTCTGGTCACCATAGAACTGACCACCGTATACATATTCAACTGTTGTTTCAGCAGCTGTTCCCATTTCTTCTGCAGCTGCGTTAACACCCTGAACAAATCCGTAACCATAGCGGATTACAGCAGGAACTGCCATACCACCAAGGAATCCAAGGTGCTTGTAACCTTCTCTTGCAGCAGCATAACCTGCAAAGAATCCAGGAATCTCTTCTGCATAAACTGCACAGAATGCGTTAGCAGGAAGTTTCCAGTCTTTCTTTCCAAGACCTTCAGCAGCTGACATAACATCATATTCACTTACGTCAAGTGCGATGAATTTAACATCAGAGTTGTCATCAACAACTTTTACAAGTGGTTCTGCAAAGAGGAATCCAGGAAGTACGATTACATTGTATTCTTCCTGAATAGCTGCATTGATTGCAGATACGCGAGCTTCTGTAGAATCTCCAGATGGTTTGTAATACTTGAATTCAAGATTGTTGGCTTCAGCGTATTCCTTACAAGCCTGATAAGATGTCTGGTTAAAAGACTGGTCTGTAATGTCACCAGAGTCTGTAACCATAGCGATGCGAAGTGCTGTCTTTCCTGATGCGTTGTTTTTTGAACCGCATGATACAAAAGAAACTGCAGCAAGTGCTACTGCCATTACGACAGAAATGATTTTTTTCATAGTTTTCTACTCCTTTGAAAAACTCCGTTAAAAGCCAGAATATTTACAAAAACTGTTTTAACGGTATGAATGAAGCATATTATAAAAACTTATCAAACGATATGCAAGAATAAATCATTAAAAAGAAAATACAAACAAAGGCAAGGCCGCTCCCGTATAAATCAGCCATTTTTTATTATCATACTTTTGTCATATTTTTAGATACTTTTATACAATCGTGCACGTACCCGAAAAGCACAAAAATACACGCTACACTTTACAGTTCATAACTCACTCTGTATAATAGTAGAGATGAATATTTCACTTGGTATTTCTGCCTCGCAGGGAATCAGCATCGGCAAAGCCTTTGTAATTCCAGAACCAGTACAGCGCATAATTCCTCAATTCCCGATTTCTCAGCTTGAAGCTGACAAGGAATGGAACCGCTTTATACGCGCAAAAGCAAAAATATCCGGTACCATCGAAAAACAGCTTGAGTCCATAAATGTAGAATCAAAACAGGATAAAATTCAGCGTGAACTTTACGAGACCTACCTTCTCATGCTTGATGACCCTGTTTTCCTTAAAGAATTAAAGGACCAGCTTTTTGCAAATCCGTTCAACATCGAGTATCTCTTAAATACAAAAACCGAAGAATACGCAGACCGCCTCAGAAGTTCCGGAAACGAATACTTAACCGAGCGCGCTCAGGACATCTGTGACATTTTTGGCCGTGTCTTAAATGAACTTTTAAATATCCATATCTTTAATATAGAACAGGTTCCTGACGGAGCTGTTATCGTTGCAAAAGAACTTAACCCGTCAGATACAATCGTCCTCTCACGCAAAAAGATTGCAGGCCTTGCACTTATCGACGGCGGTATCTCAAGCCACGTAGCAATCCTCGCGCGCAACTATGGTATCCCTGCCGTCTTTGGTCTTGAACGCATTACCAAAGAAGTCCACATCGGCGAAAAACTCATCGTCGACGGAACTGCAGGCGAGCTTATCATAAGCCCGGACGAAGAGACTCTCAAGTATTACTCAGAAAAAATAGAAAAAGAAACTGCTCATAAAGAAAAAATTCTTGCCTTCCGTGACAAACCGGCAATGACCAAAGACGGCACCAAGTTTAAGCTTATGGCTAACATCGGTTCTATAGAAGAAGCCCGCATCGCAGCAGAAGAAGGAGCCGACGGCATCGGACTTTTCCGAACTGAATTTCTCTTTATGACAGGAACCGTTACGCACCACGTGCGTAACCGCGCTATGAGCGAAGAAGAACAGTTTGAGGCATACAAATCCGTTCTCGAGATTATGAACGGAAAGCCGGTTACAATCCGTACACTCGATGCCGGCGGCGACAAGGTAGTGTCATCACTCGATCTGCCGGTTACAGAAGAAAAGAACCCGATGATGGGCTTAAGGGCAATCCGCCTTACACTTGGATTCCCTAATCTTTTAAAGACACAGTTTCGCGCATTGTACCGCGCAAGTGTTTACGGAAATTTAAAGATAATGCTTCCGCTTATTACAAGCCCGGATCAGGTTATAAAAGCAAAACAGGTTGCAGCGCAGGCTCGCGAAGAACTCGAAGCCGAAGGAATTCCTTTTAACCGCGACGTTCCAATCGGAATCATGGTAGAAACAGCCGCTGCCGGTGTAATTGCCGACTGCCTTGCAAGTGTCTCTGACTTTTTTTCTATCGGTACAAACGACCTTACTCAGTACACACTCGGAGTCGACCGCGAAAACGTGGCAGTCGCACCGCTCTATAACGAATTCCACCTGGCAGTTCTGCGTCTTATCCAGAACACAATCGAAGCCGCAGAGCACAAAAAAATTCAGGTTTCTGTCTGTGGCGAAATGGCAAGCAAAAATGAAAGCGCAATGATTCTTGCCGGAATGGGAATCCGCAATTTGAGTATGGGACCAAAAAAGATTTCTTACATCAAGGAACTTCTTTCAAATATTACGATTACTGAGCTTCAGGCAATTTCTTCTAAGTCACTCAATAATCTTTAATTTTCTTCTATTTTCTATTTAACATAAGTATCAAAATCGGTAAAATACTTTTTAGGATTAATTATGGCAAAAAAACGCAAACCAGATTTTTCAAAACCAAAACCGCTGGCTTCCAGCTCAAAAAAGCGCAGTAAAGATGATGCATTTCAGAGTGAATTTAACAAGGCCTCATCTTCTTTTGAAAATTCTGCTGACTCAAAAACAGAAAATTCTTCAACTCAGCAAGAACAGAAATTTGACACTTCAAAGACATATTCAAACAAACCTCTTATCGTAATTGCAGGTCGACCAAATGTCGGAAAATCCACATTGTTCAACCGATTTATGCACAAGAGAATTGCAATTACAGATCCGACTCCGGGTGTTACACGCGATCCTGTCGAAGGCGACGCATTCATTTTAGGAAAGCCTGTTCATCTTATGGACACCGGTGGTTACAAACTGACACGAACTATCGGCTCGATGGAAGCGGTAATGGACGACCTTGTTGTCGAAAAGACTCTTGCAAAATTAAAAGAGGCAGACCGCATTCTTCTTTTGCTCGAAGCAAGCCAGATTACACCTGAAGACGAAGAATTTATTCAACAGCTTCGTCCTTACTGGAACAAACTGATTGCAGCCGTTAACAAAACCGAAGGCGGAAAAAATCAGGACTTCGCGCTCAACTACATGAAGTACGGTTTTAAAGAACTGCTTTTTATTTCTGCAGAACACGGCGATAAAATTCCTGAACTCCAGGAAAAGCTTGTAGAAGGCCTTGATTTTAGCAAAGTTGTCGAAGGCACAGAAGAAGACATTCCGATCCGCGTTGCAATTCTTGGAAAACCGAATACAGGAAAGTCTACTCTTTCTAACAGACTTACTCACTCAGAAGCTTCTATCGTTTCTGATTATGCAGGAACTACACGCGATGTTGTCGAAGGCTCGTTCCAGTACAACGGACGCAATTTTAAAATCCTTGATACAGCAGGAATCAGACGCAAGGCCAAGGTCACAGAAAATGTCGAGTACTATTCTGTAAACCGCGCGATCAAGACCCTCGATGAATGTGACATCGTTTTTATTATGATCGATGCACAGGAAGGCCTTGCTGAACAGGATAAAAAAATCTGTTCGCTTGCTTACGAGCGCGGCCGCGGAATTATCTTTGTTCTTAACAAATGGGACACACAGGAAAAAGGCCGCACTGCAATTAAAAAGGCAGAAGAAAATATCCGCATCATGTTTGGCCAGATGAACTACAGTCCGATTATCTGTATCAGCGCGCTTGAAGGCGAAGGAATAAAACTTTTGCTCGACACCGCTTTAGAATTATACTGTCAGGTTACAAGAAAAGTTTCTACTTCTGTTTTGAATACAGCACTTAAAGACTGGCTTTTTAAGTATCCGCCTCCAGCAAGTAAGACAGCGCATTTTAAAATCCGCTATATGGTCCAGACCGGAGTAAATCCTGTAAGCTTTGTAATTTTTGCAACGCGCCCAGAAGTCGTTCCGCAGACTTATGTTACATTCTTAAAAAACCGTATCCGCGAAGATCTCGGCTTTGATAAAATTCCTGTACAGCTTGAACTTAAGGCAAGCCGCAAAAAGTGGGAAGACCGGGATCCAGAATAAATGAAAGGTTATTCTATCGGGCAGGTCGAAGAACTCACCGGAGTAAAGCAGCATGTTCTGCGCTACTGGGAAGAAGTAATTCCAGGCTTTGCTCCGCAAAAAGACTTTGGCGGTCGACGTGTCTATTCGCAAAAAGAAGTTGATATGATAAACCGCATCAACTTTTTAATTAACGAAAAAAAATTTACTATCGAAGGCGCGCGTGACCAGCTTATTCAAGAAGCCGAAGCACTTTCTGAAAATATTGATATTATTCAGGACATCGCAAAAGCGCGGCAGGAACTTATGACGGCGCTTTCGACCTTAAAAAAATACCGGAGCCACAATGACACCAAAAACTAAATCACATCCGCACTCTAGCCAGAAAAAAAACGACAAACCGGAATGTTCTCTTTTTAATCCCAAAAAAATTCCATCTGATGCACTTGATATAATTGCAAACTTTGATTCTATCGTACAAAACATTCTTCCGCTAAACAGCCGACAGATGTCAAAGCTCCCTGATGATATCCGAGAGCTTTCGCACCAGCTTACGGACGAGCGCGATACACGCCGCTTAAGTTATATGAATGAAAAAACTCTGCTGTCAGCTTACACACGTTATTTTATGTGGTGGAATTTAGTTCGATTGACGCGTCTCTTTTCTAATATCGACATCTCTAAAGTACCGCTTACTGACGGGGATGTATGCATAGACTTGGGCAGCGGGCCTTTGACGGCGGTGAGCGCACTATGGCTCAGCCGCCCTGAATTGCGCAAGAAAAAACTTACATGGTACTGCCTTGATCTTTCGCAAACCGCGCTCGCACTCGGCGAAGACATCTACCTTTCAATCGCGGCAAAGACAATCTCTGAGGCTAACAATGATCGCGCGCAAAACGAAAACACACCGCAGAACAAACACGACCCCGACAACGCCGACGTATCCCAGAACACAGACGGCAACGTGGACGCACCAACCCCTTGGAAGATCATCCGCGTCAAAGGCCCGCTTGGAACTTCCATCAAACAAAAAGCCCGGCTCGTTACCTGCGCCAACATGTTCAACGAGGTTTTCCAATCCGAGTCACGCCCGCTCGACTTTCTTGCAAAAAAATATACCGAAGATTTATTTAAATACTCTGATAACACCACATCCTTTATTATTATCGAGCCGGGCGTACCGCGCTCTGCCCGCTTTATAAGCCTTCTTCGTGACAGCTTTATCCGTAAAGGTTTTACAATACAAGATCCTTGCCCGCATGCCGAGCGCTGTCCAATGGACGGCCGCCTTTTTAAGGGCACACCTAACCCAAAACAGGCTCATGCAAACGGCGACGACATCAAGACTGGAAAATGGTGCAACTTTGCATTCCCGGTAAAAAATGCACCGGAGCGATTACAAAAACTTTCAGCTTCCGCAAAACTTGCTAAAGACAGGGCTGTCTTAAGTTTTGTTTATGCATGCCCTGCAGGTAACACGGCACCTGCAAATTCAGACAAAGCGTCGGCAGATACCCGCACACTCCAGCTCCGCATTGCAAGCGACCCGATCCGACTCGGCGATAAAACCGGCTTTTACGCATGCTCAAGTCTTGGACTTACTCTGTACATTCCAAAAAAAGGTCAGTTAGTTTTTTCCGGCGATTTAATTGCAGTTGCTTTTCCTAAGAACGAATTACAACGCGATAAAAAATCTGGCGCGTTGATAATTGAATCATAAAAAAAATCGCACAATTTTTGAAAAAAAAATTATAAAAAAATGACTCTTATCATTCCCAAAAATACTTTTGAAAATATATGTACCCATCCGTAAGATAGCCACCAAAACTCCAGCCTTCTTTTCCATCATCAGTTCTGACTTTAACCCAAACAGATTCTATTCTGTCTATTATTTCTTTTTGCCCGACTTCAAGAATCGTTACATTTTCGTATTTTGAAATAAGTCCGATTTTTTCTGCGTCCAGCGATGGAGTCTCCCTTATCTTAAGATTATCTGCTGCCTTATAGCGAAAACCTGCAAAACGTCCATCCAGCAAAAATTCAATTCCATAATCTTTTCGCTCTACCGTTCCATCTATGTAAACAATAAAATAATAATAAATTTCGACACTTTCAAACAATGCCGTATCTGGAAGTAAATAACCTTTTGGAACCAGAAAATTATGAAGTAATGTTCCATTGCAATACAAGGTTAAAGTCTTCCAATTTGTAGAATGAACTTTAGATATTGATGTTATATGACATTTTGTTTTGAACTTAAGATTACGAAGGGAATCAGTATTTTTAGTCTTTATTGCTGTATCATATATTTCGTTTACTTCATCAAAAGTAACTTCTTTGAATTGCTTTCTGTCAACTTCGCTGTCATCGATAGTATATATTTTACCGTACGCAGGGTATGTTCTATACTGAGAATAAAAAAAAGAAGCGGCAAATATCGAGAAAAATATAAACATTAATACCTTTTTCATTTACCGCTCCATTTTATAATTTTCAAAACCAGGGTTCGTTATTCCTTAAACATCGACTTGATTTCTTTTGCGTAGATTTCATTCAGCTTGTAGCGCATGATTTCCTGCTTAGCAGAAAGTTCACGGCCTACTTCAAACGGTTTAGAAAGGAATGCAAACTTAGAAACTTTTTCAAACATTCTAAAGCCGTTTTTAACATTGATAAGTTCACGAATCTCTTCGTCAATAAGACGCTTTAAGTCTTTGCTCTTAAGAAGATCTTTGTAGTCCTTAAAGTCAATGTCATTTTCGTTAGCCCAAAGTTCAACTTCTTCCTGATTCAACAAAAGAAGAGCCCCAAGGCTTCGTTGATCCTGACCTACAACAACGGCGGTATCAATGTATTTTGATTCTTTAATCTTTGACTCAATCGGAAGCGGCTCAACGTTTTCTCCGCCTGTCAAAACGATTGTATCTTTTACACGGCCAAGAATTTTAATTTCTCCGTGAACGCCAAGCACTGCAAGGTCACCTGTATCAAGCCAGCCATCTTTAGAAAGAACTTTTTCTGTCAATTCAGGACGCTTATAGTAGCCCTTCATTACAGTTCCACCCTTAACCTGAAGAACACCCTTCTTTCCGTTAGGAAGAACATTTCCTTCCATATCAACAATTCTGACAGACACGCCGCGGATAGGAGTTCCGATACAACCAAAGACCGGAGACTTAATCGCACGAACTGCAACTACAGGAGAAGTCTCTGTAAGACCGTAACCTTCTACAACATTAATTCCGAGCGACCAGAAGAACTCATCGATAGTCTTTGCATAAGCGCCGCCGCCTGCAATACCTGCGCGGAAGTTTGTTCCAAGCATAGCGCGAATTTTTTTGAATACCAGAACATTTCCCAAAAGCTTAAGCGGAGTCAAAAGAATCCAAGGAATAATAAGACCAATCCAGCTTAAAACAATGCAGTCATATTTTGTTCTGAAATTTTTTCTTAAAAGGCGGCGCGAAATTCCACTGTGCATAACTGCAACTTTTACAAAGAAGTTAAACATCATTTCAACGATACCGCCGGTGCGGCGCATCTTCTTTGTAATGCCTTCGTAAACTGCTTCAAATACACGGGGAACCGCAGGCAAAAGATGTGGATTTAATGTTGCAATATCAGGAAGCAGAATTGAACCGATTGGTTTTGAATAACAAAGCGATCCTGCCTGTGACAAAATTACATATTCAACAAGACGCTGGAAAACGTGCCAAACCGGAAGAACTACAATTGCCTTGTCTCCAGGGAAAAGGAAAATTCGCTCCTGAAGTTCATCAAGCTGAGTAATAAAGTTTCCATGCGAAAGCATTACACCCTTTGGAATTCCTGTGGTACCAGAAGTAAAAATGATTGTTACAATATCGTCCCAGTCACCTTTTTCTGTTTCTGTCTCTACCTTGTTCTTATGTTTAGCGCGATATTTAATTCCTTCTTCAATTACATCATTGAATGCAAGAATTTTTACCTTGCCCTTTTTGCAAAGCAAAGCTGCTTCATCAGTAACTTCATCAAAAATAATAAAGCGTTCGATTGTAGGAATTTCTTTTTTAACGCTCATGATTTTTTTAATCTGAGCTGAATTTTCTACAATGACAGTTTTTACTTCTGTAAAGGAAAGAATATACTTTAAATCGCCTGCGCTCGCATCACAACCACGAGGAACATCAATTGCACCGATTGCCATAATACCCATGTCGGCCTGTTCCCACTCTTTGCGGTTATCAGAAATAAGACCGATTTTTTCACCGCGTTTTGTTCCAAGCGCCAAAAGTCCGCCAGCAAAATTCTGCGAAAATTCAAAAAGCTCTTTATAGCTGACAGGCATAAATTTACCGTCGCGACCATTTTTAGAAAACTGTGCGACAACATCAGGATACTTTATGCTGACCTCGCGAAGCAATTTCGGCAGTGTTCTTTCCATAATATCCAACCTTTTTAAAATGTCAAAATGACAAACTTTGAGATTTTGTTAAAACAGACACTATAATTATAATGGAACAATTTTTCTTTTGCAATCAAAAAACTGGCATTTTAAAAATTCACTTAAAAAAACATAATCTGAGGCTTTTTGAGTTTTGGGTGTGAATATATACTGACCGAAGTTTCAAATGCATTTTCCAGAATCTCTTGGTCAAAGATTTTCTTGTGGTTACCGACAATCACTGTCCCGTGTGAAAAGAGCAGAAAATTGTCAGCCATAATCGATGCAGTATTTATATCGTGAATTGAAAATAAAACAGTTTTTCCATCCGGTGTTGCGATAGCTTTTATCGTCTTTAAAAACTGAATCTGAAACGGCATATCAAGACCTTCTGACGGTTCATCAAAAAGCATGTTATTGTTTTTCTGAATCATACAGCGCGCAAGCCTGCACTTCTGAAACTCGCCGCCCGACAGTTCAAAAATCTTTTTCTGTTCAAACTCCGCAATACCAAGCTCACTCAAAATGCCGCGAACCGCACTCTCTGCATCCACTGCCCTCATCGAGTCAAATGCATATAAACCTGTCTGCACAAACTGCATCACAGTAAGATTCCAGACCGGGCTCTCGTTTTGTACCAAAAACGAAATCTTTTTTGCAGCATCTTTTCGCTTTATCAAAAAAACATTCTCACCGTCAACCAGAATCTCTCCGTCCACTTTAAGACCTGCAGGCACGATTCCTGCCATCAAAGAAAGGAGAGTGCTTTTTCCGCTGCCGTTTTTTCCACAGAGAGCGGTAAAGCTTGAGTCGCTCAAAGTAAACGAGACATTTTTAAAAACGGTTTTATCTTTATATGATGCACTAAGATTTTTTACT
>JAILNY010000073.1 GCA_024691105.1 Treponema sp.
GATTCATTAATCATGTCACCGGAAAAATCGGTTACTGCATTTATAGGATTAAAAAACAGGAGTTAGCATGAGCAGCATTCGTGATTATCTTGGAAAACAGATTCTCTTTTTTGATGGCGGAACCGGTTCTGTATTGCAGGCGCGCGGACTAAAACCTGGTGAACTTCCTGAAAACTGGAACATCGAAAAACCGGAAGAAATTGTCCAGTTAAATTACGGTTATTATCTTGCAGGCTCAAACATAATTAAATCAAATACCTTTGGTGCATTTGAAACAAAATTTACTGGAACAGATGGAACTTATTCTCTTGAGCAGGTTATCAATGTGGCTCTCAAAAACGCAAACGAAGCGCGCCGTCTTATTTTAGAAAAAGATCAGGAACTCGGAAGATCTGTTCCGCGCTTTGTCGCATTTGATATCGGTTCGTGCGGAAAGCTTTTAAAACCGCTTGGGGATCTTGAGTTTGAAGATGCAGTTTCTCTTTTTAAACATTCAATTCAAATCGGATTAAAAAACGACATCGATTTAATTTTAATAGAAACAATCAACGATATTTACGAAGCAAAGGCTGCTGTCATCGCGGCTAAAGAAGCAATTGAAGAATCAGGCAAAGACTTACCGATTTTTGTAACCACCGTTTACGATGAAGGACAAAAATCTCTTACAGGTTCAACACCACAGATTGTTGCAGCCGTTATGGAAGGTCTTAGAATTGACGCACTAGGTCTTAACTGCAGCTTAGGTCCTGTTCAGATGAAGCCGATTGTTGAACAGCTTTTGGAATGCACTTGTCTTCCTGTAATCGTAAATCCTAATGCGGGACTTCCTCGCAGTGAAGGCGGTAAAACCGTTTACGATGTTGATGACATTCAGTTTGCACAGATTGTTGCAGACTTCTGTAAAAAAGGTGCAGCGATTGTCGGAGGCTGCTGCGGAACAAATCCTTCTTACATCAAAAAGCTTTGTGCAGAAGTTGCAAAACTTGGCCTTGATAAAATTCAGCCTGTGGCAAAACAGAAAAAATCTGTCATCACATCTTGTACTAAGTTAGTTGAATTTGGCAAGGCGCCGGTTTTAATCGGCGAGCGAATCAACCCGACCGGAAAAAAGAAATTAAAAATTGCACTTACAAACAACGACATCTCATACATCTTAAACGAAGGAATTACGCAGGAAGAAAAAGGCGCACAGGTCCTGGACGTAAACGTCGGTCTCCCGGAAATTGACGAATGTCAGATGATGCAGACAGTTATAAAAGAACTCCAGGCAGTAACAGACCTTCCGCTTCAGATAGACACATCAGATCCTGTTACGATGGAAAAGGCTCTCCGCCTTTACAACGGAAAACCGCTTATCAACTCTGTAAACGGCAAGCAGGAAGTTATGAAAGAAATTTTTCCGCTTGTTAAAAAATATGGCGGAATTGTTGTAGCGCTTGCTCTTGACGAAGGTGGAATTCCAGAAACTGCAGAAGGCCGCATTGCCATTGTAGAAAAAATCTATAAGACAGCGGCAAGCTATGGCATTGACCAGAGCGACATTATCATTGACCCGCTTGCGATGACTGTAAGTGCAAATGATCAGGCAGGAATTGCAACGCTTGCGACAGTAAAATATGTAAAAGAAGTAAAGCATGGACTTACGATTTTGGGTATCTCAAACGTTTCGTTTGGGCTGCCGTTAAGAGAACACATTACTTCTATCTTTTTTACAATGGCAATGCAGAACGGTTTAAGCGCCGCCATCATGAACCCGAATGCCATCGAAATGATGAAAGCCTGGACTTGTTTTAAAACGCTTTCTGGTCTTGATGCACAGTGTCTTGAATACATCGGCTTTGCAGATAAATATTCACAGCTTACTGTTCAGGCAAGCGCTGCACAAAATGCCGCTATGGGGGCTGTCGGGAGTGCAGGGAACGCAGGCGCCGGAAACAACGGAGCGCTCCAGGGAAGTGCAGGCGCAGAAAATTCAGACCCGCTGATCAAGGCAATCGTAAAAGGCTTAAAAGAAGTTTCTAAAAACGAGACACAAAATCTTTTAAACGGATCCGACGGGAAAGAAGCACTTTCTGCAATGGATATCATTAACAAAAAAATAATTCCTGCGCTTGATACAATCGGAAAAGACTTTGAGCAGAAAAAAGCATACCTGCCTCAGTTACTGATGGCGGCTGACGCGGCAAAAGAAGCGTTTACGGTTATTAAGAGTGAACTTGATAAGCGCGGCGTCGTGGAAGAAAGCAAGGGAACTGTCGTAATTGCAACAGTCAAAGGCGA
Source organism: Treponema sp. (assembly GCA_024691105.1). GTDB lineage: Bacteria > Spirochaetota > Spirochaetia > Treponematales > Treponemataceae > Treponema_D. The sequence goes on from JAILNY010000073.1 coordinate 2,281, forward strand.
CATTCACGACATCGGAAAAAATATTGTAAAAGTTCTTCTTGAAAATTATTCTTTCCGCGTAATCGACTTAGGAAAAGACGTTCCGCCAGAAGCAGTGCTTGACGCTGTCGTAAAAGAGCACGCGCCGCTTGCGGGCCTTTCTGCATTGATGACGACAACCGTTGGAGCAATGGAAGAGACAATAAAACTAATCCACAAAGATGCGCCGTGGTGCAAGGTCTTTGTCGGTGGCGCCGTATTAAATCAGGACTACGCCGACAAAATCCATGCCGACGCATATACAAAAGATGCCATGGACAGCGTAAAATACGCGCAGTCTATTTGCGAGGTATAAAATGAAAACAGTAAATGGAAACGAACTTACAATCGAAGACGTATGCGACGTCGCTTACAAAAACGAAGAAGTAAAATTACCAGAAGACAAAGCCTTTTGGGACCGCTTAGAAAAATCACGAAAATTTCTTGAAGACTATATCGCAACTGGTGTTCCGACTTACGGAGTTACAACAGATTTTGGTGACAGCTGCGACAATCAGATCAGTGTAGATAAAGCCGGAGAATTACAGCGTACAATCTGTACATATCACGGTATTGGTCTTGGACCAAAGTTTGATCATGAGACAGGACGTGCGGTTGTGCTTGCACGCTTAAACGGAAATGTTAAAGGCGGGCATAGTGCAATTCGTCCGGAACTTGCAAAGATGATGGTCACTCTTTTAAACAAGGACATCATTCCGGTAATTCCTCAGCTGGGATCTGTCGGAGCATCCGGCGACCTTACTCCGCTTTCTTATCTTGCAGCGGTAATCATGGGACAGCGTGACGTTTATTACAAGGGCCGTGTATGCTCTGCTTCCGAAGCATTCAAGGCTGAAGGAATAGAACCTCTTCCTATCGAAGCAAAAGAAGGTCTTGCTTTGATGAACGGAACAAGTGTAATGACAGCAGTTGCTTCACTAGCCTGGAAAAAAGCTCAGCGACTTGCAAACATTTCAGACTTCTTAACCGCAGTCACTTCAGAAATTACCCGCGGTAAAGATACTCCATTCATTACAAAAGTCAGTCAGATAAAAAATCATCGCGGTCAGATGGAATCTGCGGTGTATGTTCATAACATCATCATCAATTCAAAACGCGTATTCAAATACGAAGACTTTTTGAAAAGCCAGATTGATTCTCTTGACGGCAAAGGATTCCACAAACAGCAGAATAAAATTCAAGACAGATATTCAATCCGCTGCGCACCGCAGATTACAGGCGTTTACCGCGACACACTCCGCATCGCGCGCGAATGGATTACAGAAGAGCTTAACAGCGCAAATGACAATCCGCTTGTAGACATCGATGCACAGCAGCTTTACAACACAGGAAACTTTTACGGCGGTCACATCTGTGCTGCCTGTGATTACATGAGAACTGCTCTTGCTAACATCGCTGACTTAAGTGACAAACAGGCCGAAATTATCATCGACGGAAAGTTTAACGGGCTTACAGAAAATTTAATTCCGTTTACTCCGGATGATCATCCGAGAGCGGGATTGCGCCTTGGATTTAAAGCGGCACAGATTACGATCTCTGCTATCCGCGGCGAAGTTGCAACTTACTGTTTCCCGGTTTCGCTTACGAGTGCGCCGACAGAAGCTCTTAATCAGGATAAGGTTTCGATGGGAACAATTTCTGCACGTAAGTTCTCTGAACAGATTGAACTTGTATTTTTGCAGTTTGCAACTCATCTTCTTGCCGCAATGCAGGCTGTTGATCTTGCAGGCATTGATGACTTTGCTCCGTTTACAAAACAGGTGCATGACGAAGTCCGAAAGATGAGTGCATTTGTCGAAGACGACCGCGCACTTGACAAAGAGGCAACGGCCGTTGCTGAATGGCTTAAGACTACTGAGCTGTTTGCGTAGTTGCGTCTGCCGGTTCTGCATCTTTAGAGAATGACTTTTTGAGCAGGATCGGCACGAGCATTGATGATACGATTATCAAAAGAATTACTGATGTAAAATATTTTGAATCTACAAGCCCTGAAGAAAGTCCCTTTGAGGCTACAATCAGGGCAACTTCGCCGCGGACCATCATTCCTTCTCCAATCTCAAGACACTCATGCCACTTAAAGCCCAAAAGCTTTGACACGCCTCCACAACCGACAATCTTTGAAAGACAGCCGACAATGACAAACGCAATCGAAAACCATAGCAGGTTTAAATTCATTCCTGATAAATCTGTCTTAAGACCGATGCTCGCAAAGAAAATCGGACTAAAAATCATGTAAGAGTTAATATCAATTTTTGATTCCATGTAAGACGCATCGTTAAGACTGCAGAAAACGATGCCGGCAATGTATGCACCAGTGATGTCAGCAATACCAAAAAACTTTTCTGCGGCATAAGCAAAAATCAGTGCAACACCAAGGGCATAAATTGGAATACGTCGTGAACGCGGATGTCGTCTGTCGTACCAGCGGAAAAGTCTGTAAACAACGTAGCCTGCAACAATTGCGCATGCAAAAAAAGCCAGAGTTTTAACAATGATTCCAAGATAACCACCCCTTCCCGAGCTTACGCCAAGTACAATTGTCAAAACAATAATACCGATTACATCATCAATGATTGCAGCACTGATGATTGTCTGTCCAATATCAGTTTTAATTTTTCCATATTCCTTTAATACTGCAACCGAAATACTTACAGAAGTTGCCGTCATTATTGTTCCGATAAAAACGCTCTTAAAAAATTCCTGAGTACCCCAGCTCGAAAATCCCCAGAAACACATTGCCATAATTGTTCCAAAAACGAGTGGAACAAATACACCGCATGTTGCAATGATTGTAGATTTTACTCCAGATTTGATAAGCGATTTTATGTTTGTTCCAAGCCCTGCAGAAAACATTATTAAGATAACGCCGATTTCTGAAAGATATGAAATAAACTGATTTGCTTCATTATAAATTACATTTGCATCAGTTGCGCCAAAGTTTTTGAATGTCGGTAAAAAGCGAAGAATAAGTCCTGCGACAATCATTCCTGCAACCTGAGGAATTCCAATTTTTTTTGCAAGAACACCAAAGTACTTTGCCACGATTACGATAATGCCTACAGAAAGAAGAATGTGTAAAATAATTTCTGTATTCGGAAGAGCTGAATTCATATAAACCTCCGCACCAAATGATATTTAGAACTTATTTTAGTGTTTGCCATAAATAAATTCAATTGCGTGCCCACCAATTATAATGTACAATTATAAAATCGCGTTGATAACGCAAGACTATACTACGGAGTGAATTCTAACAAAGCGGTTTTTCTAAACCGTGCAGATTCTTTATTTACTAAGGGGACAATTTTATGACCTATTATGTAAACACAGCTGCCAAAGAAGGCGGCAACGGAACTAAAGAAAATCCATTTAAAAAAATTCAACAGGCAGCAGACGTTGCCAAAGCAGGAGACGAAGTAATCGTTGCTCCCGGAATCTATCGCGAATATGTAAATCCTAAAAACGGCGGAACAAAAGACAGCCCGATTATTTATCGCTCTGAACAGCCGCTTAAAGCCCACATCACCGGAGCAGAGCCTGTAAAAAACTGGACTCAGGTAGAAGGAAATGTTTACTGCGCCCGCATTTCTAATTCAATCTTTGGAGATTACAATCCGTACACAACACTCGTGCGCGGGGACTGGTTTATTGCCTACATGACTGCACACACAGGCGATGTTTACTTAAACGAAAAATCAATGTACGAAGTAACCGACCTTAAAAAAGTTTACAAACCGGAAACCTATGTTCCGTCGTGGGATCAGGAATTTTCTGTTTACACCTGGTATGCAGAACAGGATAAAGAAAAAAACGAAACTGTAATTTATGCAAACTTTCAGGGAAAAAATCCTAATGAAGAAAATGTAGAAATTTCTGTCCGTCAGAATTGTTTTCTTCCATCAGAAGAAGGCTTAAATTACATCACCATTTCTGGCTTTACAGTTTCTAAAGCGGCAACTCAGTGGGCTCCACCGACAGCATACCAGGACGGAATGATTGGCCCACACTGGTCAAAGGGCTGGATTATCGAAGACTGCGAAATTTATGAATCAAAGTGTTCTGGTATTTCACTTGGTAAATATTATCAGAAAGGTAACGACAACAAGTGGCTTGAAACAAAATACAAAGACGGAACTCAGACTCAGCGCGACTGTGTCTGCATCGCACAGATTGACGGCTGGTCAAAAGAAAAAATCGGCTCTCATATTGTCCGCCGCTGTCACATTCACAACTGCGGTCAGTGCGGTATCGTAGGTCATTTGGGCGGCGTTTTTTCGCTCATCGAAGACAATCACATTCATCACATCAACAACAAACAGAATCTTGCAGGCGCTGAAATCGGCGGAATCAAAATGCACGCCGCTATCGATGTAATTTACCGCCGCAATAATATTCACGACTGTACACGCGGAATCTGGCTTGACTGGCAGGCACAGGGAACACGCGTTACACAAAATCTCTTTTACAACAACTGCGTTCCAAAGGCATACAACATGAACAAAGAAAGCATGATTGGAGCTGCCGAAGATTTGTTCATCGAAGTATCTCACGGTCCTACTCTCGTTGACAACAACATCTTCCTTTCTGACCGCGCTCTAAAACTTGCGACACAGGGCGTTGCAGTTGTTCACAACATCATCGCAGGTGGGCTTACTGCTGTTGGTCTTGGCGTAAATAACGGAACTCCAAATCTTCCGTCGCCTCGCTATACACCATACCACGAGCCGCATGGAACTAATGTCACAGGCTTTATGACAATTCTTCACGGTGACTGTTCGTTCTATAACAACATCTTTATTCAGCAGCCGATGCGCCCATTTATGAAAGGCGTAATGAAGGCTACAAAAGCCATTGTCAAAGCTAAAAAGATGGACTGGGATGATGCAAATATCGAAGCAGGAACATTCCCATACAGCGACTACCCTACTTTTGAAGAATGGGACAAAATGTTTGAAGGCTATGTAGGAATGGGCTCTGTAACAACTGACCGATACTACTCAAAGCTTCCGGTTTGGGCAAAGGGCAATCTTTATTTTAATGATGCAAAACCGATGAAAAAAGAAAGCGATGCATATGTTGACAAAAAGAATAAGGTCACACTTGAGCTTGAAGAAAAAGACGGAAAGGTTAGTCTTAAGACAAACGTTTACGATTTTATTCCGGGTGCAAAATGCCAGCTTATCAAAACAGATGACATTCATCCGGCTTTTGAGCCAGAAGAAAAATATGAAAACCCTGATGGTTCGCCAATTACTTTTGACACCGATATCCTTGGCAAAAAACGTAACGGCAGCACAACCATTGCAGGTCCTTTTGCTCAAGGCTCAGAAGTTACAGAAGCGATTTTCTAATTAAGCTTTTTGTAAATATCCGAAACCTCTTCAGAATAAAGATTTTTTTCTTTATAAACTGTAAGAGGTTTTTCTATTTTTACGCCGCACTTTGCATCATTTTGCAAACAATATTCAGGATGAACGCAATACAATTTTGATTGTCGGTTACATGGCAGAAAATACTCTCGGACGAAAAATTCTTGAGGGCGAAAAAGAAGTTCACATCATGGATAACTGGTACAAGGTGAATGCTAAAGTAGAAAAGCTCAACGCATTCAGTGCGCATGCGGACTACACGGAGACTCTGGACTGGCTTCAGAAAATTGACACGAGCAAGCTTAAAAAGATTTTCCTCGTGCACGGTGAAACTGACGCGCAGGACTTTTTGCAGAACTACTTAAAGGAAAACGGTTTTGAAAATATCGTGATCAGTAAGTACGGCGAAAGCTACGAATTGCAGTAATAAAAATGCCACCTCATGACGGGGTGGCCGTTGGTTTATATGCTCAAGACTTGTGTGTGTAGTTTAGACAGAGTTGTTCTAACTGTTCAAAGTCTAATGTCACATTTAGAACGGCCTGTTTGTATTCTGACTCATTTTTCTGATTCTTTTTAGCATTGTATAGATTGTGAGCTGTCTTTTCGATTTTAGCGCTGTTTTGACGAATAAAGTATAACTCGTTATAGACTATTAATTTATATTTAAAATCTCCTTCATCGTTTAAATCAAAATTTATTATCTCGTGTTCCGGAACTGGTATCATGTTGTTGAATTTTAAACTTGCAAATAAATTTTTCTTGTCTTTTATATAGATTGTAGTTAAGGAGTCTTTTCTGATTGTGCCGTTTTCGGTGTAATCTTTTTGCTTTGGAGAGGACAATGGGACAAAATACTTGAAACCGTTTAATTCTTCAATTATGCCAATGTATTTTCGATGATAAGTGCGTTCGTTCTGTTTATTTGACATTACTCTGGGTTCTATTTTTCGTAAATACGAAATATATTCATCAGTAATGGCAACAAAATTATATGGCATAAAGTGTTCTCCGATAAAAAAAACGGCGAGGTACTTCCTCACCGTTATAAGTCTCCAGTTAGGGGGCGGAGCTTCCCCAATTTACATCTCTGATTAGGGACAGAGCTATCCCAATTTACTTCTCCAGTTAGGGACGGAGCTTTCCCACATCTAAAAATATATTATGAAAATGAGCCTGCGTCAAGTAAATATCTGTGAAACGCGGATTTTTAAATCTGAATATACCTTTTTTCTGATTTTAGGGCATTATAAAATTTTTCAAGGTGTTTACTTAAACCTCTTGTTTTGGGCATATGGTCGTGCTTGATGCTTGAAATATCTTTAAACAGTTCTGGATCAGAATCAACTACTTTGTTCATATAAATCAATATTTTTACAACCCATGCTTCGTTTGTAGTCCACTCTTTGCGAATCTTGTTTCGAAGAAAAAAACTTGACTCACGGCACATCTCAAGTTCATAAAAGAAATCATTTAGCATTCTGCGCTGATAGTGGAGAATATCCTGAATATCAATTTTGTTTTGAGATTGTGGTTGCAGTTTTTGGAAATCATTATTAAACCTTTCCTTATATTTTAGCGGGATTTGAGCTATGTCACAATCACAGTCATCATGAAAAAAGTTGATGACCCCTTGATAGGCATGAGCAAATTCTAAACTCATATATGCTGCCATTAATCCAGTGTAACGTTGATATTGCATTATCCGGTTCGGAATGTAAATCGTAACAAAAAGAGTTATCGCCGATATAAAAGTTTGGATTATGTCATTAAGCGTAAAGTCTGAACACATTGTTATATCTCCGTTATGGATGTCATATAAGTTTTCATTAAGTCGGCATAATTTTTTTCTGAAAGCTCTTTTGAAATTTCGGACGAATCATCATTTGCGTTTTCATTACTGCTGTCCTTGTTGTTTAATTTAAATCTGTTTAAAACCGCCTCTGTTGCTCTCAGTTTTTCAAGAGTAGTGCTTTGTCTGTTTTTTACCATAATAATTGTGTAACAAAATAAATATGCAATCGTTATGACTGTAAATGAGATTATAAAAGCAGTATTGTAAAAAAATAAATTGTCATTTTGAGGCTGTAATAGGTTTAATAAAACTGCTGATGTAATTAATGCAATATTTGAAACAAAATACATTGTCCCAAATAAGCTTATCGTAAAATGTGGAATGTTCGTTTTCAATTTCTTTCCCTCCAAAACAAACTATTCTTGATAGTCAACAATTTCCCACCCTCCTGGAATAGTGTTTTCTGGCCAGACAAAATCTTTTGTTTTAATAAAAGAACCTGTCGTATTTGTTTCGTTAAGCCAATAATCAACACAGCTTTCAAAAGAACATCCATCAACACTAGATGTTGCTAAGCATGTTATATTACAAATTTTCTCACAACCAACAAACATTCCTGTATAGCAGTTTTCTACTAGGGTTGTTGCTGGAAGAGTGACAGAACTTTCAAGATTTGGACAGTCGGCGAACATTTGATAATAACATTGTTTTGTAAGTGTGGTTGCTGGAAGATTTGGAGCGCTTTTTAGCCTTTGGCAACCTTCAAACATTTGTCGGTAACAACTTTCTGTTAAAATGGTTGCAGGAAGATCTGGCGGAGTTTCTATATTTGTATGCATAAACATTGCCTCAAAACAGCTCTTTGCAAGTGTAGTAGCAGAAATGGAGCCAACTGAAGTTAAATTTCTGCAGCCAATGAACATGCCATGGTAGCATTCCTCTTTTAAGGTTGTCGCTGGAAGGTCTGGAGAGCTTTCTAAACTTATACATCCACTAAACATTTCTTTGTAACAGTTCCTTTGCAAAATAGTTGCTGGAAGAGCAGGTGCTTCTTTTAGGCTTGTACACCCGCTGAACATTTCTTCATAAACTCCATCGGTAGTGTAAACAATTGGAAAATTTGTTGCAGGAAGTTCCGGTGCACTTGCTAAGTTACTGCAGTTTGTGAACATTCTCTTGTAACATCCCTGTACCAACGTAGTTGCAGGGAGACTAACTGGAGGATTTATCAGACTTGTGCAATCTTCGAACATTCCAAGGTAACAATTAGTTGCCGAGTTTGTAGCGGGAAGTTCTGGGGCATTTCTTAAACTTGTACAACCGTTAAACATATATGCGTAACAAGATGGTTTTACAGTCGTAGCCGGGAGTGCAGGCGGATTTGTCATACTAGTACAACCGTGAAACATGTTGTTATAGCAGGAAGTTTCTAATGTCATAGCCGGGAGCTCTGGCGCACTTGCTAACTTACTGCAGTTTTCGAACATTCTCTTGTAACATCCTAGTACCAACGTAGTTGCAGGGAGGGTTGGTGGATTTACTAGACTAGTACAATTATAGAACATATTTTCATAACAACTAGTTGCTAATGATGTAGCTGGAAGTTCTGGAGTTTTTGTTAAGCTTGTGCAATATTCAAACATGGATCTATAACAAGAATCAGCCATTGTTTTTTGAGGAAGTAGCAATTGCTCTCCTGGCTTGATATCGATAAGGTTATTGCCATAAAAGAAACCCTGAAACTGTCCTCTGAGACAGGCTGGTGGATTATTATCATCGTAGTATCCATCGCTATTAATAAGACTCATCATGTCTCCGTAGATGTAACAAAATTTATCACACAATATTCTTGGTGAGACATAACTTTTGGATTGCCAATTATCACTATAAAAGCACAAAGTATTACCACTGTTTAAAATAAGTGTTCGTTTTTCGCCTTTTTCAATTGATTCAACAGTATCTCCTGTGAGTTTAAGAGTAACAGTGGTATTACTATTATTATCAAAAATGATTGTTGTTGTGTCATTTACAGCTTCTATTGTAAATGGTGTAAACTTTTTAAAAGTAGCAGATATACTTACATTTTGGGCCGGCATTACAAAAGTTTGCATTCTTCCTGTTCCTGTTGTTGAGATTATAGTCCCGTCTTCAGCAGTTACAGTTAATGATCTAAGCGCATATTGGTCATCTGGATTTATCTCAAGGTTAACAGAAGTGCCTTCTATGGCAGTTGTTGTGTTTGAAATAATCTGTCCGTTTTCATATTGACCTATGGCTATTGCTGATTCAATAGGGGCTGGAATATTTTCTGGCACTGGTTCTGCTGACACAGGTGCCGGTGGTGGAGCAGGTTGTTCGCATCCAATTAAAAATAATGTGAAAGCTAAAATCTGTATAAATCTCATCAGTTTGAGGAAATTCTTCATATAAACCTCCGTTTTTTTTAGTCTTAAAGCCTTATAAATGCAGATTGTGAAGCCTTAAAGACTACGTATATAAAACATATACCCTCTAAGACTCAGTGTCAAGGAAAATATAGCCTATACTATAAGCATGGATGAAAGCTTTTTTGCAGACAGACTGCGGTTGTTAAGAAATGAGCGTAATATTTCTGCCCGGGAGATGAGTCTTGAGTTGGGACAGAATGAATCATATATTAATAAAATCGAAACAGGACAACGCTCGATTCCAATGTCAGCTTTTTTTAAGATTTGTGATTTTTTAAATATTTCACCAGCAGACTTTTTTGATGAAAAAATTAGGAATACACAGTCTAATTCAGATTCTTTTATAACCCTATATAAGCAGCTACCTCAAAACTATGCCAATCACATTTATTCGGTTATGCAGGATTTAATTAAAGCATCAGGTATGTAATTCGTCAAAAGTAAAAATGCCACCTCATGACGGGGTGGCTTTTTTTTATGCGCGGGTTTTAACGGCCGTTAAGTTTTTTATAGATTGCGGCAACTTCATCCGAGTAGATGTTTTTGTCACGGTAAATCACAAGCGGAGTTTCTATAATGGCCGTGCAGTCTGCATCTTTAATCGCTTCGATTAAAATCATTGTAGGATTTTTTAGGCTGAACGGTTGTACAAAGCGGATTCTTTTTGACGCAAGATTGTATTTAGAAAAATACGTCATCATCTCCTGGAGTCGTTCCGGTCTGTGAATCATATAAAAACGGCCGTGCGGTTTTAAAAGATAAGAAGCGGCTTTGATTACATCTTCAAGATTGCAATAAACTTCCTGTCGCGCAATTGTTTTTGCGTCCGGAGTAGTGCCCGGCTTTTCGCTTGAGCGTGATTTTTTTTCGGGCGTTTTTTCAGACCGCACACCGGGATAATCTGCAGCCGGCGTGTAAACTGCATACGGTGGATTTGAAGTTACAACATTAAAACTCTGAGGCGCAAAAAGTGCTCTAACATTTTTAATGTCGCCGTGAACAATTTTTATTTTATCTTCGAGTAAATTTATCTGAACATTCTGGCGGGCAAGTTCTGCCTGTTCTTTTTGAATTTCAAGCGCGGT
>JAILNY010000086.1 GCA_024691105.1 Treponema sp.
TAAAAGCAACATAAATATAATGAACAATTCTTTTTTCATTATTATCTCCTAAACCTTTTCAGTCCCCTTCCTGCACAGTCGCATTCTTATGTCCCGGAAAATATTCTTTATGCGCATCTTCAAGCTGGCGGTCAGAAACGTGTGTATAAATCTGGGTCGTTGTTAAGTCCGCGTGACCCAAAAGTTCCTGGACGCTTCGCAAATCTGCGCCGCCTTCTAAAAGATGAGTCGCAAAAGAATGACGCAGCGTGTGAACCTTTGCATTCAGTCCGCACCTTTCTCTTATTGCCTTAAAGTTTTTCCAGATTCCCTTACGCGAAATGCCCTCGCCCCTGTAATTTACAAACACCTCAGAAACAACACGCAAGCCGACAAACTTTGGGCGAACCTCATTCAAATACACAGACAAAACATCATGCGCAGGTTTTCCAAACGGAACAACGCGTTCTTTGCCACCTTTACCGTTAACAAGAACAAAACATTCATCCATGTGCAGATTGACAATCTTTAAATCACAGCATTCACTTATTCTTAAGCCGCATGAATAAATCAACTCAAAAAGTGCGCGATCGCGTTTTCCGACATCAGTAGAAGTGTCAATTGACTCTAAGATACACTCAACCTCTTCCTGAGTAAGAACAGCTGGAATCGGACGGGCAGCCTTTGGACGATCAAGAACCTCGGCATAATTTTCGCTCCAGTAATGCTCGCGCACTAAAAATTCTCCCAGCGCACGTAAGGCTGACAAATCCTTTGCCAGAGTAATTTCTGAAATACCGTTTGTCTTTCGCCAGACAGAATAGTGAATTAAATCTTTGGATTTTATGTTACGGATTTTTAATTTGTTTTCACAGCACCACAAAAGAAATCCTTCGGCAGAAATTCTATAAGTTACGGCAGTAAGCTTTCTGTCTCGTTCTGCCATAAGCAGGTCTGAATAAAACAGGTCTAGAAAATCAGAGATTTTTTTGAGGACAACAGGCTCAATCTGATTCCCGTTATCCTCATTTTTTTTAGCTGAAACTTCTTTGGTTTTATCTAAAGACATTAGTTGTCTCTAAGGTTAATCTCGCGACTTAAGTTTCTCCAGCAGGCAGGCTGAGAAATATCATCCTTGCCGGTAAAGTCTGCAGGTGGATTTAATCCGCTGCCAGCTGAACTTCTTTTGTAAGAAGAAGCAATTGCTTCCCCCAAAGCATTTTCATTTTTATTGTCAGCTCTTATGCTGTCAGATGAATAATGAGCGGCAACAAAACCGTTTGCATCATAAGAAGCATCTGTTGTCTTTGGAGTATCAAAAGAACCCGCACCAGAACGCAAAAGGTCATTAAACTCGTCAACACTTACAACGTTTCCATTACGTGACGGCTGAACACTTTCACTCTGAACAGAACCAGAAGATGAACTATTAAATCCTGTTGCAATAACTGTAACAGATACTTCGTCTTCTGCCATGTCAGGATCAATGACATGACCAAAGAATACTTTGTGATATGGATCTGCAGAAGCAGTAATAGTCTTTGTAATTTCTTTTACTTCGCTTAACTTTAATGTACCGCCGGCAGAAATATTAATAAGAAGTGTCTTTGCTCCGTCAATACTAAATCCTTCAAGCAATGGATTATTGATTGCATTGATTGCAGCATCAACTGCGCGGTTTTCACCATGACCGACACCGATTCCAAGAAGTGCATCGCCCTGCCCTGACATTGTTGCCTTAACATCAGCAAAGTCTGTATTAATTTCACCGGCACCTGTAATGATGCTTGAAATTCCTTTTACACCCTGATGCAAAACTTCGTCAGCAAGAACATAGGCATCACGCATTGTAAGATCTTCTTTATCTTTTTCAAGCTGTGCATTTGGAATAACGATAAGCGAGTCTACGTTTTCGCGGAGATTTTTAATTCCTTCCTGCGCAAGCTGCATACGAACAGGTCCTTCAAAACTGAAAGGTGTTGTAACAACTGCGACAGTTAAAGCACCAAGTTCTTTTGCAATACTTGCAACAACCGGAGCTGAACCGGTTCCTGTTCCACCGCCCATTCCGGCAGTTACAAAAACCATATCCGCACCCTTAAGAGCATTCAATATTGCCTCGCGGTCTTCTTCTGCGGCTTTGCGTCCAATTTCTGGATTTCCTCCGGCACCAAGACCACCTGTTAATTTTTGTCCAATTGGAATTCTATTAGATGAATTTGATCTGTTGAGCGCCTGCAAGTCTGTATTCAATACAATAAATTCAACATGCTGCACACCTGCCTGAATCATTCGGTTTACAGCACTTGATCCACCGCCTCCACAACCGACAACTTTTAGAACAGCCGGTGTAGGCTTTGCAAGTCCCTGATCTACTACTTCATGTTCTAACATTTATTCCTCCCCATTCCCCTGCATTTTGCAATTTCCCCTATTGCAAAAAACGTTAAAACAATTGTTTTAATATCTTTTTAAGTATACTCTCTTTATTACCATTTGTAGAAGCCTTTTTAGAAACTTTCTCTGGTACTTTTATCTGATTCATTTGAGCCTGAACAAGACCGATTACGGTTGCATATTCAGGAGTGCGGTAATTTTCATCAATACCGCCAAGGCTTTCTGGTACACCAAGACGAACTGCCGTTGTACCAAACACATTCTGTGCAAGCTCTACAACGCCAGGCATCAAAGCACCGCCACCTGTAAGTATAATATTTCCAGACAGCCTCTGTAAATCGGTTTTGTGAACAATTTCACTTCTTACAAGTGCAAAAATTTCTTCCATACGAGGCTGAATTATCTGACAAATTTCATCCTGAGGAACAAGTTCTGGAGCCCTTCCGCCAACACCAGGAATTGTAACCTCGCGGATAGTCTGGAGCGAAGGAAGAAAACAACAGCCGGCATCAAGTTTAATTCTCTCTGCCACCTGAAGCGGAATTCCTTTTACAATCGAAATATCGTTTGTAACAAGATTGCCGCCAACAGGAATTGAAAGACTGCAGACAGGAGCGCCTTCGTTTAAAACAAGGACATCGGTAGTACCGGCTCCAAGGTCAATCAAAATTGACCCCATTTCAATTTCATCTTCGTGTACAACTGACTGCACCTGCGCAAGTGTCTTAAGCCAAACCTTATCAAGATTGTAGCCTGCTCTGTTTACACAGGCACATACATTTTGAATCGCTGTCTTAGAAGCAGTTACAATGTGAACGTCAGTTTCAAGACGCACACCAATCATGTGAATCGGATCTTTAATTCCACTTACACCGTCAACAGTATAATCACGAGGAACTACGTGTAAAAATTCTCTGTCTAAAGGAATTAGAGTAGCACGCGCAGATTCAAGTGCGCGGTCTTTATCCTGCTGATTAATTTCTCTGTTTGCCTGATTTTTGTTTGAAACAGCTGCAAGTCCGTGCGAATTATAACTTTCTATCTGAGAGCCGCCGATTGCAGTTACACATGAAAATACTTCATAACCTGCATTCTGTTCAGCAGCTTCAATCGTATCTTTAATTGCTTCGATTGCGGCTTCAATATTTATAACAGTTCCGTTACGGATACCGCTTGAAGGCTTTTTTGCAAGCCCCATTATCTCTACTGTGTTTTCGTCAATAACTTCGCCGATAGCAACACGAATATTACTCGTACCAATATCAAGGCCAACTATAATATCAGTCAAGATCCTTTCCTCCCACATCTTTACTGACAGAAGTTCTGTACGAAACAGAATCATATCTTAAATCGATTTCAGTAACATTAGGCTCGATAGAATTTACAACGTCAAGAACTACCATCATGTTCTGCAATGATTCTTCGTTTAGTGAACGACCGGTTAAAACACGAATATGTGAATTAACAGGAATCAGCATCAGCTCATAATTTCCGTAAGTCTTAGGAACTACACAAATTTCAGAAATAGCAGCAAAATATTTTTGCGGCAAAGCCTGTATCTTTGCAATCTGATCGATAAGAACGCGGTACGTTGCAGGAATACGCATTCCACACGACAAATGCTCTACAGGAATTCCAGATACAATAGGAATTGAACCGTCTGATACAATTGCACTGTCAGTATTTGTAAATAATATACCATTTTTGTCAATTTGAATAGGTACTGTATGCCCGTGCATGTTTGCAAATAGCATTGCAACACTATTGCGTTCTGTAACATCAATCCGCACTTTATCAGGGAATACTTTTTCAATTCTTACGCTTTCAATTCCAGATACGCCCGAAAGCTTAGACGCAGCTCCTGCTGCATCAAACGAAAGCCAGTTTTGAGCATAAAAATCAGTAAGCTCGGAAAGAATAAATTCTGTTGAATAATTTTTATTTCCAGATACTAAAACCTGTGGCGCATTTAAACTTGGATGAACAATTTTAAAGACAAAAATTTCAAGCAGCAAAACAACACCCAATGCGGCAACAAGAATTTTTATCCACTTAAAAAATTTCGCGTCCTTTTCGTCCTTGTACTTCTTGCTTATCTCGTATTGTTCAAATTCTCCGAGAAAACTTAAATCGCTCATCTACTCTTTCCTACCTATTTAAAAAAGTTTACATCAAGAGTCTCGTATTGATTACCCGACTCCTGCAAAACCTTGTTCTCTTCATTAAATGTATCTGCATCACAGCGTGACGCATTTATAATAAAGCCACACATACACAGCGTGACAATTATTGACGATCCACCGCTAGAAAAAAACGGCAACTGTACACCCGTTGTAGGCAAAAGCCCGCATACAACGGCAACATTCATCAGCGACTGAAAGAAAATCACTGCTGTACAACCAAACGCGCCGTAAGCACTAAACTTATCCGGACACTTGATTGCAATTCTTACAGCCTTGTATGTAAAAAATATCAGTATTACAAAGTAAATCACTACACCTAAAAATCCCATAGCCTCAGTCCATCCGGCAAAAATGTAATCCGACTGAACTTCTGGGATATTATTCAAATACTCAAGTCCCTCGCCTATTCCCTGTCCCCAAAAGCCGCCCATGCTTACGGCGCGTTTTGCAGCAAGACTCTGGTAATTAAAAGTCTGCACAAATTCATCAGGATTAAAAAATGCTGCAATTCGGTTTACACGATACTGTTCTGTAAGAACCATAAGAATAATTGCAGGTACACCCAAAAAGCAAAACGGTAAAAGCCAGAGCATTTTTGCTTTTGCAATGTAAAACATTATTAATCCGATGAACAGAATAAATAAACCTGTAGAAAAATCTTTCTGCGCAAAAATCAATGTAACAAAGAAAACTAGAGAAACAACAGCTGGTCCTACAGTTTTATCTTCTGCAAAATCATCTTTTCGCGAATACTTGTCAAAGAAATTTGCAAGGAACAAAACTGTCGTAAACTTTAAAAGCTCTGACGGCTGGAATGTAAAGAACGGCATTTTAATCCAGCGTCCGGCGCCGTTACGTTCACTTCTGAGTCCTGGAATAAAAGTCATAACACACAATAAGACTGTAGCAAGAACAATTACCGGTAAAATTTTTCTCTGGGTGTTTAAAGGGCAGACTGCAAAAAACAAGAGCCCTATAAATCCTACGCTGCTTGCAATAAGCTGGTGCTTTACAAAGTACATAGAATCATTGAGCATTGCCTTTGCGGCTGTTCCGGAACATACGAATAACGTAAAAATTCCGATTCCCCACATAAGGATTACAGAGATAATAAAAGTTGTGTCACTCTTTCGATACGAATCTACAGAGCGTTCCGGTATAAATGTATAATCACCCATCTTCCTATTCAGAACAAATTTCCTCTTGCGAAATCTGTTCGACAACCTTTTCCAGATGCATTCCGTGAGATGCCTTTACAAAGACAAAATCTCCGTCCTGCAGATAATCCAGGAGCTTTGTACAAAGCTCATTAAAGTTTTCTTCCCCCATATCTTTATAGTATCTGATATTAAGTTTCCCACCCATTTTTGCAGCGTTAGCTGCATGCATCATATCTTGCCCGATAAAAACAAACATATCTGCCTTAGCCACTACAGCCGCAGCACCAACACGAGAGTGTGCTTCAACAGAATCTTTTCCAAGCTCAAACATATCACCAAGAATATAAATCTTACGACCGTTGACCTTAAGATTACCGCACATTTCAAGCGCGCGCTCCATTGAGTCAGGATTTGCGTTATAGCAGTCTTCAAGCAATGTTATTTTTTTCTGTTTACCAGAACTGTCAGCTTTTGTAAGAATTGATTTAATGTGGCTTCGGCCTTCCGGAACTTTTAACTGATTAATTCCGTCTACAATTTCCTGAGCAGTAAAGCCAAGACCTTTTGCAAGTGCAATACAGCTTAAAGCATTTAAATAATTATATTCACCAGGAATTTTTAATACAGCTTCAATTCCATCGACAGCAAACTTTGTACCGCCGATTCCAAGGTCTTCAATAAATTTTACGCCGCTTTTTTCTTCAGGAATATCTTTTCCAAAATAGACAACCTTTCCTGCGACACCCTTTGCAAGATAATCTGCAAAGTCATCCTTCTGATGAATAACTGCAATACCATTATGCCTGATGTAAGAAAAAATCTTTTTCTTTTCTTTTGCAATATTTTCACGGCTTCCAAGAAGTCCAATGTGTGCTGTTCCAATATTTGTTATGATTGCATAGTTCGGTTTAAATACGCGGGCAATTTCGCCGATTTCGTTTTCGCGGTTCATCCCCATCTCAAAAAGACCTGCTTCGTGCTCTGGCCGAATATTAAATACCGAAAGTGGCAATCCTGTCTCAGAATTAAGATTGCCTTTTGTTGCAATGAGATTATATTTTTGTCTTAAGATACTTGCACAGATTTCTTTGGTTGTAGTTTTTCCACTTGAACCTGTAATAGAAATTTTTATCAGCTTAGGAAACTTTTTAACATAACATCGCGCTGCATCCTGCAATGCAGTAAGATTGTTTTCTACAACAATAAATACAACATTGTGATGTGTGCTTACAAGATTCATGTAAACCCGGCTGTTCTGTTCATAAACAGACTGCGTAACAAAAATTACCGATGCACCTTTTTCGATTGCCTGAGGAATATAGATATGACCATCCTGGAACTCCCCGATAAGCGGAACAAACAGGCTTTTTTCTTCAACCTGTCTGCTGTCTGTTACCACAGATCTAAACGAGAAATTCTTGATGTTTTCTGCAAGGGCTACAACAGTACCATGTACTGCACTCTTAAGCTCTTTTAACGTTAATAAACTCCCAGTCTCCTTTTCCTCTTTCATTTTTACAACCAAACAATTTATTTTTTATTTTTCATTTCAACTCGAATTATTTCTTCGCTTTCTGCTTTATGCATGCCCAGTTCGTTTTCGGCAATGTTACCGATTCGCTGTGCACTTGAAAGCAAACTTATGTCAGTAATCAGCTTCTTATTTTCCTCCACAAGCTGAACCTGACGTTTTTCAAGTTCATGAACCTCTCTTTCAATTTTCATATACCGTTCTGCCTGAATTGCATTTAAAATCAGCAGACCCGGAATTAATGCGGCGACAATTATATAAAAAACAGTTTTTAAGATCTTTGCAGCCTTTTTCATAAACTCTCCGCCTTATATCTTTACATTCCGCAGATGAAGCTCTGTTGCATCAGAAATCTTTCTTACAACCCGTAGCTTTGCACTGCGCGATGGTGAATTTACCTTTACCTCTTGGTCAGTTGGACCAACCGGCTTTCTTGTAATAATCTCTGCCTTTGGAGAACCACCGCATTTACACTCGGCAAACTCCTGCGGACAGACACACTCTTTTCCGAGATTTCGGAAAAAATTTTTTACAATTCTGTCTTCAAGCGAGTGGAATGTAATTACGCCCATTTTTCCACCTGGCTTAAGACAGTTGAACGCGTCAAACAAAGCTTTAGGCAAATGCCCAAGTTCATCGTTTACCGCAATCCTTATTGCCTGAAAAGTTCTCGTCGCCGGATGAATCGGACCATGACGATATTTTTCAGGAACACATTCATAAATAATATCAGCAAGCGCTTTAGACGAAGAAATCTCTCCTCCGCTTCGGGCACTCACAATACTTGCAGCAATCCTTCTTGAAAGCTTTTCTTCGCCATACAAAAAGATTAAATCAGCAAGGCGCTTTTCCGGATAAGTGTTTACAATTTCAAATGCAGACACCGTTCCGTTTTCGTTTAAACGCATATCTAAAGGTTCATCATAACGAAAAGAAAAACCGCGATTTGACCTTTCATAATGAAAAACCGATATTCCTAAATCAAATAAAATTATGTCTGGCTTGTCCATGTCGGCAGGATACGAAGCATAAAAATCATTGAACCAACCGTTGTAAAACCTGATCCGATCTCCATAAACAGAAAGTCGTTCTTTAGCCTTTGCCTGAATCGTGCTGTCTGCATCAAGCCCGCAAATTCTTAAACCTGGAAACTTTGACAAAAACGCATTAGTATGACCACCCTCACCTAAAGTTGAGTCAATCATAAGAGCATTTTTTTCATACGGTTCACCTACAGGACTTAAATAATTTAAGCACTCTTCAAGAAGAACCGGAGTATGAATAATTTCCAAATCAATCCGCCTTAAAACTTAATTGCGCTTAAGCCTTCTGCTGCATCAAGGAATGAACTTTCTGTTTCTCTCAGATACTGTTCATAGCTTTCAGAATCCCAAAGTTCGATATACTTATCGATTCCCAAAAGCACGCAGTCCTTAGATAACGACGCATACTCCCTTAAGCTCTGCGGAATAGAAAGACGGCCCGATTTATCAAATTCAACTTCCTGTGCCGGTGCAACAATACGGCGTAAAACAAGACGATTTTTTGCATCAAACGGAGAAGCGGATTCCATAAGTTTGGTTGATAAATTTTTCCATTCTTCCGGAGTAAAAAGCCATAAACAATGGTCTAGAGCTTGTGTAACGATAAGAGTACTTTCATTCAATTCTTGACGAAGTTTTGCAGGAAACGAAATTCTTCCCTTTTCGTCAAGCGTGTTTTTATACTCGCCTGTTAACAACTCCATACCACTATTTACCACTTTTTCCCACAATTTCCCACTTAGCTATCATTTTATCAACAAAAATCATAAAGTCAATCATTTTTTTTGCCGATAATATTAAGATTATTTCATTTTTTTTTATTACTAGTACAATTTTGTGTAGTAAAACAGAGTTTTTGGAGATAATTTCGGTGATTAATACTTATAATGAATCAAGCCTGCATAAAACGCTGAAAGTTCTTTATGCCGCAAAATACAACGGCAAAACCGAAGTTCCGTTTAAAAATTTTATTGCCGACATCATTACAGAAAAAGGAAAAATAATAGAAATCCAGACAGCAAGCCCATCTGCCTTAAAAGCAAAAGTCAAAGTCGCGCTTGATAACAAGACCGACATTATGATTGTTCATCCTGTTGCCTCAGAAAAAATAATTGAAACCTACGATGAAAATAAAAAGCTCGTGTCAAAACGAAAAAGTCCAAAGAGATGCAATATTTACACAGAACTTGATGGTCTTACAGGCCTTGCACCCTTTCTTAGAAACCGACATCTTTCTTTAGTTTTTTTAGAGGTGAAGATTTGCGAACAGCGCATTAAAACAAGCGAACCTGTTCAGCTAAAAAACAAAAGCCGGCACTTTAGAAAAGCCTGGTATAAAACCGGAAAAAAGCTTTTAGAAATTAAAGACGAAACAATCTTTTGCGGTAAAAAAGACTATCTGAGTTTGATTCCTGAAAGCGTGCGCGACACCACTCCCCGCGGCACCGAAGCGGCCCGCACGAGCGGCGGTTCCCGCGACGTAGAGTTTTCTTCCAAAGATCTCCGCCAAAACCTCTCTAAAGAAAATGCACCGTACGCAAATCTTGTCTTATGGATTCTTTCAAAAAGTGGGATTATAGAATGTATCCGAACCGAAGGCCGGCTTAAAATTTATAAAGTTAACGGGAAGTAAAAAAAAGGCGGACCTGCCAAAAAGCAAATCCGCACTTTGAAAAATTCACACAAGCCACGCAAAAACGCGCGGCCCGTGTTAAAACATCTTAGACTTCAAACTGATCGATCTGAGAAGAAATCTGTTGGATTGTATTACTTACCTTAGAGGCAATATCAAACAATTCAGAACTACTCTTGTCGATATGCTTTGTATTTTCGTCCATAAGATTAATAAAGGTAACCATCTTATCAGAACTCATCTTAAGTCTTGCAACCTGATCAAGAATCTGATGGTTTCCTTCTGACATCTCTTTTGAAGCAACATCAACTTCAGTTGTACTGTCGTTCATATCATGCAATGCCTGAATAATCTGAGTAGAACCTTCTTTCTGCTCAACCATTGCATTCTGGATTGTCTTAACAAGTCCGTCAGTATCTTCAATTCCGTTTGCAACTGTTGTAAATGCAGCACTTGTCTGTTCAGAAGCCGCAACTACATCTTCGATTGAGCGGCGGATATGACCAAGGCGCTCACCAATTGTCTTTGACTGCGCAGAAGAGTTTTCAGAAAGCTTTCTGATTTCATCAGCAACAACACTAAATCCCTTACCAGATTCACCAGCATGAGCTGCTTCGATTGCCGCATTCATAGCCAAAAGGTTTGTCTGTTCTGCAATACCAGCGATAACGTCGTTTGCTTCCAAAAGCAGTTTAGAATCAGATTCAATTTTAAGAATCATTTCGTTTACATCAGCCTGCTTGTGATATCCGTCCTTTGCACTGTTTGCAAGCATATTAAATGATGCTGCCATTTTTTCCACAGTGTTATTAACAGAATCAATATTTCCTACCATTTCTTCTACAGCACTTGATGCCTGAGTAACACCGGCTACCTGATTAGAAATCATCTTTTCAAGTGAAGAAATATTAGAAGCAATTTCATTTACAGCTGCCGAAGTTTCTGTGATACCAGATGACTGCTCCTGAATACCCTCTGTTGTTTCAAGGATACTGTCTTTGATATTTTCGATTGCCATCGCAGAATCGTTTGTTGTCGCAGAGAGAATATTTCCGGCAGCGGCAAGAACACTCTGAGATTCTTTAAGCTCTGTAACAATTGACTGAAGCTTTTCGGTAAAATTATTAAAGCCCACAACGATAGCACCGATTTCGTTATTAGAAGAAACAGAAATACGCTTTGTAAGGTTTGCATTACCAGAAGCAATTTCGTTAATTGCAACCTCTACCTTCTTAAGAGGGTTCAGCTGTCTGAACATTACCATTGCCGTAACCAAAAGAAGTACAACAACGATTACCGCAAACGATATCATCAAAATTCGTCTGATAGCATTACCAGAAGCATAAATCTGACTTTCGGCAATATTAAAACCAATACTCCATGGTGTTCCATGAATCGGATAATAAGTAACAAAGGTCTTTTCTTTTGTACCAATATCTTTTATCCAGCCATGACCAATTTTGCCGTTAACCATGTTCTGTGCAATCGCCTTTAAATCCGCATTATCAGAGCCCAAATCTTTTAAGAAGTTTTTCTTCATTGCAAAACCATTCTGCGGATAAAGCATTACAGTTCCATCTCCGGCCAAAAGCCATGCGTTTCCTGTCTGACCAAGCTGAATGTTACTGATCATTTTTTGCATTGTACTTAACGGATAAACTCCGGCAAATACACCAAGTTTTTTTCCGTTTACAATTACAATCTGTGCAACATAAAAAATAGGCTTTTTGATAACTTCGTCCATCTTAGGATTGCTGACATACTGGTAGTTTCCATCAACGACGATTGCCTTAAAAAATTCTTCATTCTGAAAATCTGTTACAGTTCCATCATCGCGGTAAGCTTTTCCATCAAGCGTACAAAAGTACATAGCATCAATGTTAGAACTTTTCTTTTCATTCTGATCGCGCATCCATCTTATAATACGCCTTGTATCAAGTGTCTGTACTACGTCTGAATTTACGTAAAAACGAATTTCACGCAAATACATATTCAACCTGTTTGTAAGCATCATTGAATATGCCTGAGCAATCTCACCACAGTTTTGTCCGTAGCTTTCACCGGTAGACTTGTTTGAATACTGAGTTACAATAAACATCTGCGCACTTGTTAAAACAATAAAAACAAGGGCGATTGTTGCAATTAAAACAGCGATAAGGCTGGATTTTCTCTTAGCTTTTTCCATACAGCAGTCTCCTTAGTTTTTCTTTGAATAGAACGCATCAAGTTGTCGCTGGAACTCTGCAATTACCTTTTCAATTCCGGCAGCCTTTAAGTCACGTCTAAATTCTGCAACATATTTTTCAGGATCAGGATTCTGTCCGTAACAGATATTTCCCATGTACTGACCATAAACGTCAGTTACTGCATCAAGCTCTGAACTTACATTTGACAAATCCCATACAACCTGGCTGAACGGATAGTCAATCTTACACTTGCTGTAAATCTGATTAATCTGATCAAAAACATCCCACGCAGTTTCTGTGTCACGTACTTCAAGCTCATCGTTGCGGCCCCACCAGTAATTTGTAACAATACCAGGAGCGCCAGAAATGCTTTCTCTAAGTCCGTTTGCATTTCTTCTATACTGAACGCCTTCAATACCATAGTTAATCAGTTCATAACATTCTTTGTCGTTACGAAGTAAATCGTAAACCATAAGCGCGCGTTCCGGATGCTTTGACGAAGCCGAAACTGCCATAGCACCATGAGTGATTGTCTGGTAAACAACATTCTGTGACTCTTCTCCAAACCAGAAGAACCCGGAATCTGCTCCAGGCACATTGCGCTTTAATTTATTGTAAACCTGAGTATACCAGGTCTGAGTATGATGCTGTTCAATTGCAACCTTTCCGTTACAGAACTCGTCGCGGTTATCCATACTTCCTGCAGTGTTTGTCAAAACATCAGAACGCCAGAAACCTTCTTCATTCCAGCGGCGCATAAGCTTAGCATATTCAACAAGTTCCCTTCCCTCATAGAAAGGTGAATAAATTTTTTTCATATTAGACTTTCTTACACCAAACATATTTGTCGACGTAATACCGTCTGCAATGATATAATCACTTTTAGATCTGATATATCCTTCTCCGTGGAAGGTACTTGAAGAACCGTTACTGTCCCATGGAAGAATATTCTTGTTCTTTTTTACGTAAGAAAGATATCTTGTCATATCTTCCCAGCTGTGAACACCATTAAGACCAGCCTCTTTGGCCCAGTCAAGACGGTACATAAAACCATGGTTTGTCCACTGAATATAATTATCTTCCGGGAAAAGATAAATGTCACCGTTTAAGCGGCAAACATCCCAGTGCTCTTTAGAAACTGAAGCCCATGTTTTCGGCGCATAAGTCTTTATCATATCATCCGAAAGCGGCATAAAGTTTCCAAGATTAGCATTACGCCATGCATCAAGCCAGTCGGTAGCAGTTCCAATCAGGTCAATTGAACCGTCATTTTCAGCAAGCTTTAAGTTGTAATTTGTCTGATAGTTATTCCACGGAATATAGTAAATTTCAAGTTCAGCATTAACGAGCTTTGTAAGGCGCGCATTAAGCTTTTCGAGCATTTCAGAAGTTCCGCTGTTTTGAGGCTTATTACCTACTGTAAGATAAGTAATAATGACATGGTGGTTTGCAATATCATTCTGGTCAATTTTGTCATTCTTAGCACAAGAAGCAAACAAAACAAGAACTAAAGCAAAACACAAGAATTTGATTTTTCGTTGCATAGCATCTCCAACAATTAAGTTTGTAAAAAAATATTCTCTCCCGCCTTTTCTGCAACGTTTTTAATTTTAAAGACTTTTAAATAATTCTAGCAGATTTTAACAGGTTTGAAAACATAAATTTTCTCGAATTTGTAAAAAAAAGCGCACCCAATCGAGTGCGCTTTATCTATCCAACTTTAGTATATAAGCACAAATCTGTTGTACAGACTTGCGCTTAAACGACTACCAGTTATCTGGCATATCGTCTTCGTCGCGGTTCTGGAGCTCAAAGAGGTCTGTTACTGCGCGAAGGTCATCAAAGTAGATGTAGTATGTACCACGGGCAAGCACTGGATTACAGTCAATTCTAAAGCCAAGGATACGGAGTCCCGGTCTATCACCATAATAAGCGCTTGACTGTACGATACCATGTTCTCCATCTGGGCTAGGTGGAACAGCCAATGTCATCTGCTTCCATCCTGAGAAACCAAGGTTTCCAAGATAAAGCTCGTAGCTGTGACCAAAATAGTCCTGAACAAGTACATAAATATCATGATCCTGGTTACGACCTGCAACCCATACAGAAATAGTCTTTGTAACACCTTCAATAGGAAGAGGACGAACTGCTGTAATGTAAATTGAGTTTACACCACGGCGGAAGAACTGAACTTTAACACCGAGTACGTGTGTGTCAAGATCTTCATTTTCTTTATCTTCTTCAAGAGGTTCCTTTGCAGCAGGGCTTCCTTCAAAAAGACGAGCTGAAATAACACCTGCATCTGGAGAAATATGAACGTTCCATGCGCCGTCACGTTCAAACTTTTCAATAGAAACTTCTCTTAATGCACTTGCAGCAGAACCAGTTCCTACATCTTCTGGATTAGGTTCTGCAAGACTCTTTGACTGTGCAAATGTGAGTCCTGCAACACAAAAGAGGACTGCGATTGTAGAAAGTATCTTTTTCATTACTGACCATCCTTTTCTGACTTCTTAGAGTTACCATCACTGTCGCCGAAATCTGAGTTCTGCAATTCGTAACCGTCGAAGATATATGCAAGAGCACTTGTCGAATACTTAAAGTGATCAAAGTATACAATATAATCATCTACAAATTCATCTGGATCTGTAGAAATTCTGAATCCTACAAATGTCATCTGCTCTGGACCAGAGCGGAGGCGTGAATGCTGACGAATGTATGTTGGAATCTCAACGATAACGTTCTTCCATCCGTCAAATGCAAGGTTTCCAGCATGGAGGATGTGAATACGTCCGTCTGCGTCACGAACAAGTACATCAAGGAAATAAAGATAATGTGCACCCCAAACCCAGAAGTCGAGTGTACGTACATTTCCTCTGAATGGAATTTCGTAAGGTTTTCCATCTTTCTCAGGATAGATTTCCATCCAGTTATCACCCTTGCGGTCAAATCTGACTTTTGCACCAATTACCTTGTGAGTCTCGTCAGCTTTTGTAATAGCTTTAAGACTGTTAGGCATTGCCTCAAAAGTATTGATAATAGGATAACCGTCTGTAACGAATCGGCTGGCACTTACATTCCAAGTCCAATCGACTGATGAATCGTTACCATCGAAATCATCGATCATCACTGTCTCTACACTTCTAGATGGAGCCTGACTAAATGCAGGGAATCCAGCCGTAAGAAGGAGAGCAAAACTAGCAAAGACAATTAAGCCCTTTTTCATTCAAAACTCCTTATAAACCGTTCCCTGTTATCAGAAAACAGTTACATACTTTTCTTATCGGAAGATTATTTTCTTTTCAATAGTATTTAGTTTATTATAATTCGCTGTAAATTGTTTGTCAAACTCTATTTTATGATTACTTGAAAAAAACTTTCATTTATCATACTATTATATCAAAAGAGTGTTTTTTAACCTTCTTTATTATGATATTTCCTATATTATAAGGAGTAAATATGGCTAACGTTAGTTACAAAGAACTTGGTCTTGTAAACACAAAAGAAATGTTTGCTAAGGCTATCAAAGGCGGATATGCAATTCCTGCATATAACTTTAATAACATGGAACAGATGCAGGCTATCATCCAGGCTGCAGTAGAGACAAAATCTCCGGTTATTCTTCAGGTTTCAAAAGGTGCACGTGCTTATGCAAACGGTACACTCCTCCGCTACATGGCTCAGGGTGCTGTTGAATATGCAAAGGAACTCGGCTGTGCTAAACCACAGATCGTACTCCACCTTGACCACGGTCCTTCTTTTGAAGTTGCAAAAGACTGTATCGATAACGGATTCTCTTCTGTAATGATCGACGGTTCTGCCCTTCCTTACGACGAAAACGTAGCTCTTACAAAGAAAGTAGTTGAATACGCTCACGCTCGTGACGTTACAGTAGAAGCTGAACTTGGTGTTCTCGGCGGTGTAGAAGATGAAGTTTCTGCAGAAGAATCAAAATACACAAAACCAGAAGAAGTTGTAGACTTCGTAACAAAAACTGGATGTGACTCACTTGCTATCTCAATCGGAACATCACACGGACGCTGCAAGTTTACTCCGGAACAGTGCACACGCGGACCAGACGGTGTATTAAATCCACCACCATTGGCATTCAATGTACTTGCAGAAATCGAAAAGAAAATTCCTGGATTCCCTATCGTTCTCCACGGATCTTCATCAGTTCCACAGGAATATGTAAAGATCATCGAACAGTACGGCGGAAAAATTCCTGACTCAGTAGGTATTCCAGAAGAACAGCTCAGAAAGGCTGCTAAATCTGCTGTATGCAAAATCAACATTGACTCAGACGGACGTCTTGCAATGACAGCTGCAGTAAGAAAACACCTTGCAGAAAATCCTGGTGACTTTGACCCACGTCAGTACCTCAAACCAGCTCGTGATGAACTTGTTAAG
>JAILNY010000088.1 GCA_024691105.1 Treponema sp.
GTTCCAGAAAGCTACATCAATGAACAGAAAGAAATCTTTAAAGCACAGATGGACAACGATCCAAAAATGGCTTCAAAACCAGACAATGTTAAAGAAGGAATTCTTGCTGGAAAAATCAAGAAACTTCTTGCAGAAAGCTGCTTTGTTGACCAGATGTTCGTAAAAGATGACAAAGTATCTGTTTCTGCAAAACTTGCACAGGTTTCTAAAGAAGCAGGAGCTGAGCTTTCTTTTGCTGTAACAAAGCTTTTGGTTCTTGGTAAATAATTAATTAAAAATATTACAGCGGATTTTTTCTGTTTTTTCAGAATAAATCCGCTTTTTTTTGATATTTATTCAATATTGTGATATAATATATAAAATTCTTAAATTTGGAAGGTTAAATATGTCTGATACAACAAGTAAAGAACGTATGGATAAAACCATTGCCGCTCTTAAAGATTCTCTCAATTCAATCAGAACAGGACGCGCTTCGGCAGCAATTTTTGACAAGGTACGCGTTGACTACTATGGAACAAAATCTCCGTTAAGTCAGGTTGCAACAATTTCTATTCCTGAAGCACGCAGTATCATTATTCAGCCGTTTGATAAGTCTCTTATTTCTGAAATTGAAAAAGGAATTCAGGTTGCTGACCTTGGTCTTAACCCTTCAAACGACGGAAAAGTAATCCGTATTTCAATTCCACCTTTGACACAGGATCGCCGTAAGGAGCTTGTTAAACAGGCAAAGGGAATTGCAGAAAATTCACGCACTTCTATCCGCAACATTCGTCGTGACGGAAACGATGAACTTAAAAAGCAGCAGAAAGCCGGCGAAATTACAGAAGACGACTTAAAAAAGATGGAAGATGAACTCCAGAAAACAACTGACAAATACATTGCAGAAATAAATACAATTTACGAAGCAAAAGAAAAGGAAATAATGGACTAAGATGTCCGGAATTTCTAATACTTCTGACAATCCAATTCCTCCAGTGCATGTCGGCATCATTATGGACGGCAACGGCAGATGGGCGCAAAAGCGTGGTCTTGTTCGTACAGCCGGCCATAAAGAAGGTCTTGAAACAGCAAAAAAGATTGTCAAAGCCTGTGCTGAGCTTAATATTAAATATGTTACTCTCTATACTTTTTCAACTGAAAACTGGAAAAGAGCACAGGAAGAAGTCGGATACCTTATGGGACTTATTAAAGGTCACTTAAGGGCCGAGTTTGATTTTTACAAGGCAAACGGAATCCGTATTGAGCACATCGGTGACTTATCAGGACTTCCGTCAGATGTTGCAAATGAAATTATTCAGGCAAAAAAAGATACTGCGCATTTTACAGGTCTTACAGTAATTCTTGCGATTAATTATGGCGGTCGTGATGAAATTATTCGTAGCGTAAAAAAAATTGCAGCATCTGGAGTGAGTGCGGACAAAATTGACGAAAAATTAATCTCAGATAATTTTGATATACCAGAATTACCTGATGTTGATTTTTTAATCAGGACTGGCGGTGAAAAACGACTGAGTAATTTTTTACTCTGGCATTCAGCTTATGCAGAGCTTCTTTTTACAGATACGCTTTGGCCTGATTATACTGTAGAAGAGTTTAAAACTGATATTAATGAGTTTTATAAAAGAACAAGACGGTTTGGTGATGTATTAAAACCATAAGGAAGTTATATGCCAAAATTAGTTCAACGGTTATTGATTTTTTTTGTCGGAATTCCGGCGGTAATTTGTTTTATAGTTCCAAAAGTTCTCAATCACCTTCCCTTTAATTTTCTTATAGTTTTCTTTTCGGTTCTTGCATCTATAGAAATGTCTACAATGCTCAGCGCTAAAGGAAAAACAATTTCAAAATTTATTCTTGTTCCGGCAAGTGCAGTCCTTCCTTTAACAGCATATCTTTGCGGACTTTTTGGCTGGGATTTTATTTTTGTTGATATCGTACTTGCTGTAGTATGTATGATTATTTTTGCAGTTGAGATTTTTACAGAAAAAACTTTTGAAGAATCTAACCATGCAATTACATCCGGAATTTTTACAGTCGTATACAGCGGTTTTTTAATGACATTTCTTTCGCGACTTTGTACGTTTGAACACTCGGTTGAAGTAATCTGTCTTTTTGTAATGCTTGTATTTATAAGTGACTCTGCAGCCTGGCTTTTTGGAATGACACTTGGAAAAAACAACCGCGGCATTATTGCGGCAAGTCCTAACAAAAGCATTGCAGGCTTTGTCGGAGCCTATCTTGGAACAATTTTTACGGCCATTTTAGTTAAGTATTTTATCTGGCCACAGGTTTTTGCCCAATTGTCTTTAATAAAACTTTTAATACTGGCTGTCTGCGTAACGACTGCCGCAATAATCGGAGATCTTGCAGAATCTGTTGTAAAACGTTCAAGCGGCTGCAAAGACAGCGGACAAATTATCCTTGGCCGCGGCGGCGCACTTGACTCAATCGATTCTTTACTGGCCGCAGCGCCGTTCTATTTTATATTATTAAAATATTTTATCTGATAAAATATAAATGGCAGAAAAATGAAAAAGATTTTAGTTTTAGGCGCTACTGGTTCAATCGGAACAAGCACACTTGATATTGCACGCAACATGCCGTCTGATTTTAAAATTGGAGGAATTACTGCGCATTCTGATAACGTAAAGCTTGAAAAACTTAAAACCGAGTTTAAGTGCGCCGCCGCGTTGACCTCCATCGATGGGACAGACGGTATTAAGCGCTTAATCGATGATTGTAAACCAGATATAGTTGTAAACGGCATTGCCGGTAGTGCCGGCCTTGAACCAAGCCGCATTGTACTTGAAAGCGGTATAGATCTTGCCCTTGCTAATAAAGAGACTGTCGTTATGGCGTGGCCTTTGATTAAGGCATTGTCAAAAAAAACAAAAGCAAAAATTATTCCTGTAGATTCTGAACACTCTGCGGTCTTTTGCCTTATAAATCAGTGCGGCAAAAAAAATATCAGTGAAATTATTATTACTGCAAGCGGAGGTCCGTTCAGGACATATTCACCAGAACAGCTAAAAAAAGTAACGCTTGAAGATGCGCTAAAACATCCGACCTGGAATATGGGGAAAAAGATTACAATTGACTCTGCAACTCTTGCAAACAAAGGCCTTGAAGTAATCGAAGCCACCCGCCTCTTTGATATGAGCGCAGACAAAGTAAAGGTTGTTGTTCATCCGCAGAGTTTTGTTCACTCACTTGTCCGAACAAATGATGGAATGCTTTATGCACAAATTTCAGATCCAGATATGAAGCATCCGATTTATCAAAGTCTTGTATATCCTGAGAACAAAAATAATTATTTAAAACCGTTTGATCTTTTTGATAAAGAACTAAATTTTTACCGTCCTCGTACAGAAGATTTTCCTATGCTAAAATATGCATATGAAGCTGCTTCTAAAAACGGCGGATATACGATTGCTTTTAATGCCGCAAACGAAGTTGCAGTTGCAGCCTTTATCAAAGGAAAAATCGGCTTTACTGATATTCCAAAAATTACATGCAAAACACTTGAAAAAGATTTTTCTTTTGAGCCTCAAAATTTTGAAGATGTATTTAAAATTGACACGGCGGCAAGAGCGTTTGCGGAGGAACTTTTATGATCACATCAATTCTTTCAACTATATTAAAAATAATTGTCGGGCTTCTTGCATTAAATGTAATCGTTTTTTTTCATGAGCTTGGGCATTTTATATTTGCAAAAATATTTGGTGTAAAAGTTTTAAGTTTTTCTATCGGAATGGGACCGGTTCTTCTTCATAAAGAAATCAATGGGACAGACTATAGAATTTCTGCAATTCCATTAGGCGGTTACTGCGGAATGGAAGGAGAAAAGGATTTTCAAAAAGCAATCGAAGAAAAACTTGATTCACTTCCAAAAAATAAAGATTCGCTTTACGGCGTTCATCCTGCAAAACGCGCTCTCATTGCCTTTGCAGGTCCTTTATTTAATTTTATTATTTCTGTATTTGCCTTTGCAATTATGGCAATGATCGGGTACTCAATGTACACTTTTTCAAATAAAATTATTGTACCAGATGACTTGAGTATTCAAAGCCCTGCGCGAGAAGCCGGCATTTTATCCGGTGACAGAATTATTCAGATTAACGAAACTAAAATTGATACTTTTGCTGATATTCAGCAGGCTGTTGGTTTAAGCCCAAAAGAAACTTTGGATATAAAAATTAATCGTGATGGAAGTATTTTAGATTTTTCTGTAAAGACTATCGTGGATGAAAATCACGGAAATGGACTTCTTGGAGTAACAAACTCATCTGAGCGGCTTGAAATTCCTGTTGCTCCCAAGTCTTTCTTTCCTGCACTTTTTGAAGGAGTAAAACAGACTCACTCGATGATTAAAATGACATTCAAAACATTTAAAATTCTTTTTTCAGGAGTTGATGTAACAAATGTCGTTGCAGGTCCTGCAAGAGTTTCGTATATGCTTGGCGAAACAATGCAGTCTGGATTTTCTTCAAGCTTTAAAGAAGGTCTTCTTTTTACTTTACAACTTATCGCAATAATCAGTATTTCTCTTGGAATTATGAATCTTTTACCAATTCCTATTTTAGACGGTGGTTTAATTTTATTTGCAATAATTGCAATCATATTCAAAAAAGAAGTACCTCCGCGTATTCAATATAAGATTCAGTTTATTGGAATTGCAGTTATAGCATTCCTGTTTGTATTAGGAATGTTTGGCGATATAAAATATTTTGTAAAAATGTTCAGGAGTCCACAATGAAAAAAAAGTTTTTTCTCTCGACCTTAATTGTTTTAACATCAATTGTATTTGCGCAGGTTCGCTCTTCAGTTGATCCTCATTTAAACGAAGTAACGGCTTTATTGTACGATAAAGTATCGGACAATGGCTCGTACTTTTCTGTTTCTAAGGATGGCTTTATTTCATACTGGACTTCTGAATCTGAAGGCTAACGATTTCAGATTACGGATAAGCAGATAATGCTTGCTGCGATAAACCCTGTAAAGCAGGAAATTGCAGTTTATGAAACTGACGGAAGTTTAATTCATACAATTTCTGTATGGGACTGGAAAACACTTTCAAAAAAATACAGTCTTGATTTTGAAGATTCAATTCTTTCTCTAACATATAGTAAAAAAGGAACTTATGTTATTGCCGGCACCGTAACAGAAAATGGAACTATATTTATTAACGCTTCCAGCGGAAAAATTGAAAAACCAGTTTCTGAAAAAATGAACATGATGGCTTACATCGAAACTTCACAAACCGAAAAAAACATTATGTCATATTCACTTACAGGAAACATTACATATTACAATATGAGCTCTGGAAAGCTTGTAAAAAAAATCGCAAGCGAACTCGGACTTGAAAAAATTGTATCGTTTTCTAAAAACAGATATTTTGCAGGAATTAAAAATAATTCTATTATTATTCTTGATGCAATGACAGGAAAAAATGTTTACACAATAAACGCTGTAAAACCACTTCTTTTTAATTATCAAGACAATCTTTATTACATTGATGTTCTTTCTTCAAAATCAATTGCTGTTTTTTCTTTTACTGAGACTAATGGCGAGCTAAAAAATCCTGTAATTTATAAAAATCTTACCGGAAAATTTAACGAAAAAGTTTCTTCATTTCTTATTACAAATCAAAAAATTCTTATAGGAACAAATAAAGGCAATATTTATTCTGCAGAAAATGTTACAGGAATTACAGAAGAAATTGCTCTTGTAACAAAAGGAACGACTCAAAGAATTTTAGATGCAGCATTTATTAATGAAGATTTGTTTATTTTAACTGACAAATGTCTTTATAAAACAGCAGAGGATAAAACTTCTGTAATTGAACTTATCAAAAATACAAATTATACAAATTTGACTGCACATGAAAATTCAATTATTTTGTGGTCGCAGGGAAACAATGTTCAGGTTTCTCAATTTAATCCGGAGACAAATGCCACAAAAAAACTCTTTGTCTCAAAAGGCCAGATATTAACCGTAAAATCCTGCGCCGGAAACTTAATTGATATCGAAAGCAGTTCAACCGTTAATCGATTCAACTTTGCAAATAATTCGCTTGTAGAACTTTACTACGGTTCAGGAATCCAGGATGCTGTAATGTCAGGAACAGAAGAACTTTATATTGCAAAGTCAGTCGTAAACGAAATTGACTCGCCTCTTATCTATGTTAATACAAGAACGCACGAAACTGTTCCGCTTAAAACAGAAGCAACTTATATTTACGGACTTTCTGATAATAAAACAGAAGATGAAAAAGATGATAAAAAAAATCTTTATCTTCTTGGTGTTCAGCAAAAAAATAAAAACAACACTTCTGTAATTTTGTCTTTTAACATCGAAACTAAAAAAACAGAAATCATAAAGCAGTTTGCAAAAACAGACATGAACTCTTTCTTATCTGTCATTAATGCAACTGCGTATACAAACACAAAAGATTCCGGACTTTCTTCTGTTACTGTAAAGGGAAAAAAATCTGTCGAATATAAAAGAAGCTGTGCATTACCAAAAAGAATCACGGCAAATGCACAGCATCTTGTATCAATAAATAAAGATGGCAGCTTAAGTTGGTATAAACCGACATCTTCTGATTTAGAAAACGACTGGTATATTACACAGGATGGAAATCTTGTAATATACTAGACAACAATTTTGACTGCCCTATCTGCAGCCTCTAAAGATTGCTTCATTGTAAGTATCAAGATATTCTGTTGCAGAAGCATCCCAGGTAAAGGTTTTTGCCATGCCGGTCTTCTGCATTTTAAGAATATGATCTTTTTTGTTGTAATAAGCATAGGTTGCCCATCCGACAGTGTTGTACACAGCAGAAGGATTAAGCTGGTCAAACATAAAGCCAGTTCCTTCTCCTGTAGTTTCGTTATAATTTTCTACAGTATCGGCAAGACCTCCAGTACGGCGCACAATCGGTAGGGTTCCATAAAGGAGTGAATAAATCTGATTTAAGCCGCAAGGCTCATATTTAGAAGGCATAATAAAGAAGTCACTTCCTGCTTCGATTAAATGGCTTAAGCTTTCGTCATATCCGATATAGGCTTTAAAATTTGAAAGCTTAGACTGCAGAGTACGGATTTCATTTTCACACCATGCTTCACCACTTCCTAATACTACAACCTGAATCTTAAGATTTGCACACATCGAATACATACAGCCATAAGTCGGTGCAAACAGCTCTGCAATACCCTTCTGATCAACAAGACGTGTTACAATTCCAAAAAGTGGAATATCAGGATTTACCTCAAAACCCATTTTCTCCTGCAAAGCCTTTTTGTTTACTGCCTTATCTTTAATTGTCTTAAAAGTATAATTTTTTGCAATCCGTTTATCAGTTTCAGGATTCCATGACCTTAAATCAACTCCGTTAAGGATTCCCCTTACAACGTCAGATCTTACGCGCAGCAAACCATCAAGGCCAAAACCGCCTTCAATTGTCTGAATCTCGCGCGCATAAGTTGGAGAAACAGTTGTAATCATATCCGCACTTGTAATACCGGCCTGCAAAAGATTTATTCCGCCGTGATGTTCAAAGCCCGCTCCATAATAGAGTCCCCAGTCAACACCAAAGCTTGCAAAGCTTTCTTTTGAATACTGTCCCTGATATCCCAGGTTGTGAATCGTAAGAACGCCTGCTGTCTTTTTAAATTCCTGATAGCGGTAGATGTGTTTTAAGAAAACAAGTGCTGGACTTGCAGACCAGTCATGGCAGTGGATAATATCCGGAATCCATCCGAGCTTGCGCGACAGCTGGAATGCTCCGTGACACAAAATTGCAAAGCGGTATGGGTTATCATGAAAATCAGTTTCGCTTGGTGTTCCGTAAATGCCGTCGCGTCCAAAGGCCTGCTCGTAATCGATAAAATATACCTTTAATTTATCGCAGCCAGGCATCGATGTTTCATAAACGGCTGTCCATGCTTCACCGCCGCCAACAGGAACTCCCATTGGTCCTTCTAATTGTTTTAATTTATTTCGGTCAATTTTATAGTATCGGGGAATAACAATCTTTACGTCATGACCCATATTAGAAAGAGTAATTGCTAAAGCAGAAACAGCATCTGCAAGACCGCCCGTTTTTGCAAAAGGAACAGCCTCTGCACTAACCATTAAAATTTTCATAAAACACCTCCATAATATCGCAGCGTTAAAAATCATCGCATATGCGGCATATACCGCACCGCCAAAACTTTGTCTAAAACCGTCATTTATCTGTATGGGCCGCCTTATAAAAAGCATCCCTTGAGTTTACAATAGTCTTTTCTTCTACACAGTAGCAGATTCTAAACCAGCCTTTCATTCCAAAGCCGCTTCCTGCAGGACATAAAATAAGATTTTCTTCAAGAACCTTTACAAAGCCTGCATCATCATCGCCAAAGCTATCCGGAACCTTTGCAAAAATATAAAAAGCCCCTTCCGGATCTGCATATTTTATTCCTGCATTATCAAGAATATCCTTTAATAAATCTCGTCTTCTTTCATAAGCCGAGTAATCACATTCAGCATTCCAAGACTTTGCAACTACCTTCTGAAAAAATCCAGGAGCATTTACATAGCCTAAAACGCGAGTAGAAAAAGTAAGCCCTGCAATAAAATCTGATTTTTCAGGACAAGCGGGATTTACACAGGTATAACCGATTCTTTCTCCAGGAATGCTTAAGTTTTTTGCAAAAGACGTAACAACTACAGCATATTCATACTTATCAAAAACCGATGCAACTTTTTTTCCATCATAAGTAATGGCACGGTAAGGTTCATCACAGATAAGATAAGGATAATGTCCCGTCTTTGCACCAAAGTCTTTTAATGCGCTGCACAAGGCTTTAATATCATTTTCACTGTAGATACGACCAGTAGGATTATTTGGTGAATTTATCAAGACCGCCTGTGTCTTTTGAGTTAAGGCAGCCTTGATTTTTTCTACATCAAGTGAAAAATCCTCTGTTGTAGGAACTTCTAAAAGATGTGCATTAAAGTTTTTTGCATAGTTTCTGTATTCAACAAAAAACGGTGACGGAACAATAACTTCATCCCCATCAGAAAGCAGAGTCTTAAACACACTGTTAATTGCTCCTGCAGCACCGCATGCCATAACGACACAATCTGCGCCGACATTTACACCCTGCTCAAGACTTTCTTTTTTGGCCATTGCAGATTTTGCTTCATCATAGCCGGAATTAGACATATAGCCGTGAGCTCCATGAGAACGGTCTTTTGCAACTTCTTCAATTGCATCTAAAACTACCTTTGGAGGATCTAAATCTGGATTTCCAAGGCTAAAGTCAAAAACTTTATCATTTCCATATTTTGCTTTTAGAATTTTGCCCTGTTCAAACATCTTGCGTATAGCAGAGGATGCGGGACTTGTAATCATTTCTTTAATATAAGGTGATATCATAATAGAATTATTATATCACAGTTTTGTCATTTTGTAACTTTAATTGAACAAAATCGATTTTTATTATATTATAGAATAAATAAATGAAAAAATTCTTATCCATTAATGCAATTTTACTTTTCTCCATTTTATGCAGCTCTTTTTGCTTTGCACAGAATAGTTCTCTGAATTTAGAAAAAATTTTTAATCAAAAACTGACAGATTCAGAAAAAAAAGAACTTTTGCAGGGAAAAATAATTTATAAGAATATAAAATCATCTTCAAATATTTCTCTTATCGATGCTGAAAATATCTTAAAACCAATAAAAGATTTAAAACCAAATTATCTTGCAGAAATAATCAGAATAATTCCTTCAAAAAATTTTTCAGGAGACCTGATCGTAAAACTTTCTGATGTATTAGAAGACATTCCCGCTTACAAAGGAATCCCATATTATTCTGAACACAATAAAATCTGGGTTGATTTATATTCAGAAGCAAAAATTCATAATACAACTTCTTCAAAAGTAATTAATGACTCTGTTGCAGAATGGGTTACAGACATCAATGCAGAGTTTTACATGGAGCCGTTTGGAACAATTCTTTCAAAAATTCAGATTCATTCACCGATTGCCTCATACGACGACTATCTTATATATGAAAATACAAATACTTCGACAGTAATGTACGGCGATTTTACCTGCGTAAAACCCGGTAAAATGAAGTCGATGATTTATGTTTTTGAAGTTGACGGTTACTATATTTTATATGGAATCGGAGGTTTAAATGCACCTAAGGTTCCTTTTTTAAGTTCACGCATTGAGCTTTCTTTTATGAATCGAATTAAAACATTTTGTAACTTTGTTTTTACAAAACTTGGATAACCGGCGTTTTGTCGCCTTTAAGATATGTAGAACATTAATGGAGTTTTTTTTATGTTTACAGATGTAATTATTTTAGCAGGTGGATTTGGAGAACGTTTATGGCCTGCAAGTCGTCCTGATCACCCAAAACAGTTTTTAAGCCTCGGAAAAGGACTTTCACTTTTACAGAATTCTATCCAGCGAGCACTTGCATTAAAGCCGTCTGGAAAAATCATTATTGCAACAAGAAAGGATTTACTTTCTTCTTGTGCACATCACGCAAAAGAAATGTGCTCTGTAGTAAGCGTAGAAGATAAGGCCAAAATCGAAAAAGACCTTATTGTCCTTGCAGAACCAGAAGCAAAGCATACAACAGCTCCGATTTTACTTTCGTGCCATATGCTTGAGCTTTTAGATCCTTCTAAAGAACATGCAGTTCTTGTTTTAACAAGTGATCATGTCATTAAGCCTGTCGAAAACTTTGCCTCCGACTGCGAAGAAGCATACAAAGCTGCTGTAACAGACAAGTTTGTATGCTTTGCCATTCCTCCTACAGAACCAAGCACAGGATACGGCTATATAAAAACCGGCGAAAATCTTACTCCAAAGACATACAAGATTGATACATTCAAAGAAAAGCCAGATGCACAGACTGCCCGCGAATATTTTGAAAGCGGAAAATATTTCTGGAATTCAGGAATGTTTGGCTTTACTACAAAATTCTTAAAAAACGAAATGATTAAATGCGAGCCGGGTGTTGCAAAGGCATTTGAATGCGTTCAAAACGGAAAAGCGCCAAAACTTGCACGCGAGGAAGGCATTTTGTATATTAAAAAATGGCCTGAAATGAATAAAGCCTATGAACTTACTCCAAAAATTGCCATTGATAATGCAATCGCCGAGCGCACAACTCAGGCTTACGCTGTAAGTACAAGCTTTAACTGGGATGATGTCGGAAGCTGGGATGCTTTCTCTAAATTTTCAGAAGGCGAAGACAACGTAATTGCAAAAGCAGAATCAGAAAACTGCTTTGTATATTCTGATATTCCTGTTGCATTGTGTGACGTTGACGACCTTATTGTTGTTATTAAAAACGGCAAAGCACTCATCATGAAAAAAGGTTCTAGTAATCTTGTTCGAGATGTGGTAAAATCAATTAAATAGGGTTATCTGTTTAATTTTGCAGATATTTGACTAGACTTTCTGGAGAAATGATATGTGGTGGATGGTTGCTTTTTCATTTTGTAT
This sequence comes from Treponema sp., assembly GCA_024691105.1. Lineage (GTDB taxonomy): Bacteria > Spirochaetota > Spirochaetia > Treponematales > Treponemataceae > Treponema_D. The sequence goes on from JAILNY010000088.1 coordinate 11,515, forward strand.
AAGCGTATGTATCATTCCTGTTATTATATTGATATGCAAACATTACGGCTTGTACGATTCTCAGGACGAGCGTAAAATTCACAAGGGAAACATTCCCCGCCTTGGCGGACTTGGAATAATTATTGCCTTTGTGACATCCTGCATGACATATTTTATTGTATCACCGGCAAACAAGCTTACTCATGTCCTCCCGATTATTATTGCAGGACTAATTATATTTATCTTTGCTCTTGCAGATGACTTTTTCAGCTTCAGGGCTCTGGTAAAATTAATTTTTCAAGTGATTGCGGTCTTAATCGTAATCTGCAACGACTTTAGATTCAAGTTTATCTTTAACTTTGAATTGCCTTTATGGTTCAGTTATGTTCTGACATTTTTCTGGATGATTGGAATAATAAATGCCTTTAATTTAATCGACGGCCTTGATGGTCTTTGCGGCGGACTTTCGCTTTTAATAATCGGTTCTCTCGGAATTATTTTTATCCGTTCTGCGCGACCAACAGCCGGCATCTGTTTTATGATGGCAGCGGCAATTTTAGGCTTTCTGGTTTACAATAAACCAACTGCAAAAATTTTTATGGGTGACGGTGGAAGCCAGTTTATGGGCTTTATGATAGCTGCATTGCCGCTTTACTACTCTACTCCAAACTTTGAATACAACAAGCTTCTTGTAATGATTACACTTGTAAGTATTCCGATGCTTGATACCATTGCGGCTATGTGGCGAAGAACTCGCGAACACCGCTCATTTATGTCACCGGACTCGCGTCATATTCATCATAAGCTGATTGCACTCGGTTTTACAAAAGTACAGACTTTAATCTTTTTGCTTTCTGTTCAGACAATGCTGTGTCTTGCAGTTGGTCTTGGTATGTACATCAAAGAAGACAAAGGTGCGATTTTGATGTCAGTCGTATTTGTCTTCATGATTGTTTTTTACAGTTCGATTCACTTTATTTATTATGCAGTAACAAAGCATAAACCGGTAGACATTTCTGTATTACAGAATGAAACTAATTCTTTGACAACACATTCTAAAAATAAAAAATCAAAATCCAAAAACGGAGAAAAAAAATGAAAGGAATAATTTTAGCTGGCGGTTCAGGCACACGTCTTTACCCTCTTACAAAAGCAGTTTCTAAACAGATTCTTCCGCTTTATGATAAGCCGATGATTTACTATCCGCTCTCTGTTTTAATGCTCGCAAAAATTCGTGAAATTTTAATTATTTCAACACCACGTGACTTGCCGCTTTTTAAGGAATTATTTGGAGATGGCTCGCAGCTTGGTATGCATTTTGAATATGCAGTTCAGGATAAACCTAGAGGACTTGCAGATGCATTTATCGTTGGTAAAAAATTTATCGGGAATGATGATGTTGCGCTTGTTCTTGGCGACAATATATTTTATGGCCAGAGTTTTACAAAGACTTTACAGAATGCCGCTGATTCGATTGCAAAAAATAAAGGTGCTGTAATTTTTGGATATTATGTTAAAGATCCAAAAGCGTACGGTGTTGTTGAATTTGACAAAAGCGGAAAAGTTCTCGGAATCGAAGAAAAGCCTTCTAAGCCAAAATCAAATTACGCAGTTCCAGGCCTTTATTTTTATGACAACTCCGTTATCCAGATTGCAGAAAATGTAAAGCCAAGTGCACGAGGCGAAATCGAAATTACTGCAGTCAACAATGCTTATCTTGAAAAGAATAGTTTAAGTGTTGAACTTTTAGGTCGCGGAATGGCATGGCTTGATACAGGAACCTATGACGGACTTTTAGAAGCTTCAAACTTTATTGCAACAATTCAAAAGCGTCAGGGAATGTATGTCTCATGTATTGAAGAAATTGCATTCCGTAACCTCTGGCTCTCTAAAGAAAAACTTTTAGAAACCGCAGCCGGTTACAAAACTGATTACGGTGAATATTTAAAATTTATTGCAGGAAGTTTAGACTAATGCCATTTGCTTTTACAAAATGCCCGATAAAAGGATTATACGAAATTCAGCCAAAGGTATTTGGCGATAACCGCGGTTATTTTTTTGAATGTTATACAGAAAAAGATTTTTTTGAAGCTGGTCTTACAATGAAATTTGTTCAGGACAATCAGTCTTCAAGCCGTAAAGGAGTCCTCAGAGGCTTACACTTTCAGAAAACTCATCCACAGGGAAAACTTGTCCGCGCGATAAGCGGCAGAGTTCTTGATGTTGCTGTTGACTTAAGAAAAAATTCAGAAACATTTGGACAATATCATTCTGTTGTACTTGATTCTGAAAAGCAGAATCAATTTTATATTCCAGAAGGATTTGCTCATGGATTTTGTGTAATGTCAGAGACTGCGGTATTTGCATATAAGTGTACTGATTATTATCATCCGGAAGATGAAGGCGGAATAATCTGGAATGATCCGGTGATAAATATTGACTGGAAAAGTGTCTTAAATATCGACGAAATAATTTTAAGTGAAAAAGATAAAAAACTGCCTTTGTTTGCTAAAAATGCAGTTTACTTTGATTTATAAATAAAGGGTGGGAAAAATGATTTGGGTAATCGGTGCAAACGGAATGCTTGGCTCAGAAATTTGCAGCCAGCTTAAAAAGAAAAAAATTCCTTTTGTTGCAAGCGATAAAGAAGTTGACATTACAAAAATTGAATGTATTGATTCTTTTATAAGAGAGCAGGAATCTAAAGCTTATCTTAGTTCTCATGCAGAAAAAAATGAATCAAGCAAAATTAAATGGATTATTAACTGTGCAGCCTACACAGCTGTAGAAAAAGCAGAAACAGATCCAGAACTTGCTGCCTTGTTAAATGAAACAGGTCCAAGAAATCTTGCACATACGGCAAGAGCAAATAATATTAAACTTATTCATATTTCGACAGATTATGTTTTTGGCGGTAAAGGAACATCTCCTTATACAGAGGATATGGCAAAAGCTCCACTTGGTGTTTACGGAAAAACAAAAAGTGACGGAGAAGATGCAATTACACAGTCAATGACACAATATTATATTTTCCGCACAGCATGGCTTTACGGTTATAAGCATCCAAATTTTGTTTACACTATGATAAACCTCATGAATTCAAAACCAGAAATTAAAGTTGTAAACGATCAGTTTGGTACACCAACCTTTGCCGGTGACCTTGCTGAAACAATAATTACAGTAATTGAAAAATCAGAAAAAAATTCTATTTCATTTCACAAAAACGAGATTGTTCCGTTTGGAATATATCACTTTACAAATCTTGGACAAATTTCCTGGTTTGACTTTGCTCAGAAAATTTACACTCTTGGAAAAAAATACAAACGCATTTCAAATGAATGCAATGTTTTACCATGCACTACAGAAGAATTTGGTGCAAAGGTTGAACGCCCAGCCTACTCGGTTTTGTCAAAGGACAAAATACAAAAGGCATTAAAAACAAAAATCCCTGCATGGGAAAAATCACTTGAATCGTTCTTAAAAAGCAGCGAATTCTAAAAACAAATTAACTAATTACAAATTGCGAGGTTAAGATGTCAAACAGAAAACTTAAAAACATTTTAATAACAGGTGGTGCCGGATTTATCGGTTCAAATTTTATTCATTATCTTTTTAACGAAAGTGCATCAGGTTCCAAAGAATTTACAGATTCGTGTTTTACAGGAAATGTCGTAAACCTTGATGCATTGACATATGCCGGAAACCTTGAAAACCTTACAGAGATTGAACAGAAATATGGAAACGGTGTATCAGAGGAAAAACGCCGCTACCACTTTATTAAGGGTGACATCTGTGACAGAAAGCTTGTTGAAGAAATATTTGAAAAATATGACATCGACACAGTCGTTCACTTTGCCGCAGAAAGCCATGTTGACCGTTCTCTAAAAGAACCTGAAGCATTTATCAGAACAAATGTTCTTGGAACATATACTCTCTGTGACTGTGCAAAAAATTACTGGAAAACATCTCTTGATAATATCCGCGATGATGTACTTTTCCACCACATTTCTACAGACGAAGTTTACGGCTCGCTCGGACCAGACGGCTATTTTACAGAAACAACAGCCTACGACCCGAGAAGCCCATATTCAGCAAGTAAGGCATCAAGTGACCATGTCGTAATGGCATACCATCATACCTTTGGACTTCCGATAACATTAAGCAACTGTACAAACAATTACGGACCATATCAATTCCCTGAAAAACTGATTCCTCTTATGATTTTAAATATCAGCCAGAAAAAAAATCTTCCGGTTTATGGACAGGGAACAAATATCCGTGACTGGATTTATGTCGAAGACCATAATCGTGCAGTCTGGCAGATTGTCAAAGACGGAAAAACTGGCGAAAAATATAATATCGGCGGCGAAAACGAATGGCAGAACATTAAGCTTCTTGATAAATTGATTGAACTTACTTCTAACGAGCTTAATATTTCGATTGAAGATGTTAAAAAGACAATCACTCATGTAAAAGATCGTCCGGGTCACGATTTGCGCTACGCAATTGACTGTTCTAAAATAAAAAAGGAACTTGGCTGGGAACGCAAAATGACTTTTGAAGAAGGTCTTTTGATGACTGTAAAATGGAATCTTAATAACAAAGAATGGATTGAACATATTCAAAGCGGTGCATATCTTAACTGGATTGAAAAAAATTACAGCCAGAGATAATTCTGCAAAGAGAATATATATATGATAAAAAAAATAAATAAATTATTTTTTTCTTTTGTAATTTTATCAGCATTTTTTTTAAACGCTGCTTTTTCAACAGATTATTATATCGCTGAAACAGAATATTCAATTAATGGAATTACAAAAGAAAAGTATTTAAAAAATAAAATAAAAATAGACAGCAAAAAAATTTTTAACTCAAAAGAGCAGCTTGAAAGTTATATCAGGGATTTAGAAAAAAAATATATAAATCTTCGTATATTTGACAGCGTAAAAATAGAATATCTTGAATCTCCTGCTGACTCAAACGACCGTTCTGCTGTTATATTAAAAATCAATGTTACAGATACAAAACATTTTATTGTACTACCTTATTATAAATATGATTCAAACGATGGACACCAGCTTAAAGCAAAAATTAAAGATTCAAATTTCCTTGGACTTTTAAATGAACTTGAAGCAAGTTTATATGTCGGTCTTGTTCAAAAAGCAGAATCCGATAAAGTAAACTTTAAATTTGGCGGGGAATTAATTTATAGCCTGCCTTTCTTTATTGGTCCTGTAGAAGCTTCTTGGAATAATAATCTTGATTTTTCATATACTCTGACAAACTACATCCCGGAATGGAAAGTCGATACAGGTTTTAAATTCCGTCTGCCATTTGAATCTCTTGCCCTTCAGCTTGAACTTCGACAGCTTTTTGTAAATGACAATGACTTTAAAATTTATAACGATCAGATGTATTTTGGCGAAATTGCAGACTTTGGAGTTCCGATAATTCTTGACTCAATCGGGTCTTGGAGTGATGTAATTTATACGCCTGGAATCAATTATACTTACTACTGGCACTTTGGTAAAATAAATCTGCATAACGATAAGCTTTTAAGTCCTGAACTTACTTTTTATAATAAGCTTGAGCTTGGAAGAATTGACTGGGTAGGAAATTTTAGAAAAGGAATTAAAGGCTACGTAAAACAAATTTCAGGATACAATTTCTTAATCAACGATATAGTATTTGGCTTTGATTCAGAAATTTTAGCCTTTTATCCATGGAAATATGCTGGAATTAATCTCAGGATGTATGGATTTTCATACATGAATAAAAACCTCAAGTTTGGAGATCGACTTAGAGGTATCAGAGATGATGAGTTTTTTAATCCTGTTGTAAATAAAAACGACATATATGCGGCAAGTGCTCCTTCTGCAATGGTATTTAATCTTGACTTTCCAATTCACATCGTAACAACAGACTGGGAAAAATGGGGATTAAAATTTTTACGAAAATTTAATTTTGAATTTCAGATATCACCGTTTATCGATTTTGCACTCTATCAGAACAGAGCGACAAACCGCACATTTGATTTAAGAGACGGATACTACACAGCAGGAATTGAGTTTCTTGTATTCCCGGAACGCTGGAAATCTTTACAAATCAGAGCAAGCGCAGGCTTTGACATAGGACGCCTGTTACTGAAAGATGTTATAGACACATCATGGCGTTCTCATGCATCAACATATGAACTTACGTTTGAAATAGGACTATTCTACTAAACAGTTTTTTGCAGCATCTTTCCAGTACTTTTCAGGGCAGGATTCTGCAAGAACTGTAATCATATCCTTTGGAAATCTTTCAAACTTGTTCAGCAGCCCCAATGAATAAATCTTATAAAGTCCTTCAAAAAAGCCGGATTCATTAGCCCACTTCATTATATCAGGATAACGTTTCATCTCTGCAAAAAAAGCTGCAAGATTTGTATACGAGTAATCAGATTCACGTTCTTCTAAAATCGAATTAACATGAGTAAAGCAGATTAAAGTAAAATACAAATTAGTAAGATATGCATCCTGATACCGCTTACTGGATTCATAAATGCAAGAAAGTTTAGAATATGCTTTTGCTGTATTAATTGCATCGATTCTGTAAAGGATGAAAAATCTAGAAGAGTTATCTTCTTTTGTAGATTTTGAAGTTCTTAAAAGTGCCGTCTTTAAAGTCTCGTCTTTATAACAGCCGTCATTTTGAGCGATAATAATTAATGATTTTTCCTCTGTAACTGTATCAGAAGAATTTTCTGCAATTTCTGCCATTTCATACAAAATATCTGTGAGTTGAGAAGGAACTTCCAGAAGCACAGAATTAGATCTTGCCTTTTCAAGATATTTTGTTGCCATGTCAAACTCGCCTTCAAGCTTATAAATTTTTGCAATCAAAAAATATGCTTCTGGATATTCAATTCGATTATTCACAAATTCCGTAAGCTTTTTAATTGAATGGTTAAAATACTCACTTCCAAGTTTATCAAGCCATTTTTCTATTATTGCAATTGCCTCATATTCCTGGCGCTCATTTAATACATCCAGGACATCAGGAATATAATCACCAGCTTTTCTTACCTGATATGGCTTTAGCGCATTTGTCAAAATTGAACTTTCGTAATCAACTTCTTCCTTACGTTTTGCAATTGCATCCTGAGTCAGCTTCATAGCAGAATTAAAATTATTTACAAAAAAAGCCTGTTCTGCTGACTGCAAAATCTGCCATGATTCTTTATTTGAATTATTTTGTGCAAAAACTGAACTAAACAAAGAAATAAAGGCACAAATTAAAAAGCATGCTCCAATTTTATGTTTTAAAGTGAATAATTTTATCAAAGTGATTCAAGCTCCTCTTTAAATACATTATCGGCATCTTTTGTGTCAATCGTGCGTATTATTTGTCCTTTCTTAAAAATAATTGCTTTGTCGCCCGCGCCTGCAATTCCAATGTCAGCATGTTTACCTTCTCCAGGTCCATTAACAATGCATCCCATAATTGCAACCGTAATCTCTTTGTTCATAGCCAAAAGTCTATTCTGCCAGCGGTCAACAAATCCATGTACATCAAATCCAAGACGTCCGCAGCGCGGGCACGAAATCAGAGTAACGCCACCCTTTCTTAAGGCGCATTCATGGAGGATCTCGCGACCGGTAATTACTTCGTTTTCCGGAGTAGATGAAAGGCTAACACGGATAGTGCTGCCGATTCCCTCTTTTAGCAAAGTCGTAAATGCCATTGTAGATTTTACGACACCTGTAATCAAAGGACCAGCTTCGGTTACTCCGATGTGAAGCGGAATGTCATATTTTTTAGCAAAGGCTTCGTTTGCTTCTATCGTTTCCTGGACAGAACTTGCCTTCATGCTTACAACATACTGATCAAAGTTAAGTTCTTCAAAAACCGCAGCTTCCCGGGCAGCAGTCTCAGCGAGGGCCTCTGCCCTGCTTATTTTATTCTGTTCAACAGATTCTGCAAGATCTTTAGGAAGGCTTCCGGTATTTACACCGATTCTTATAGCAACACCTTTTTCTTTACAGGCATTTACGACTTTTTCTACCCGGTCGCGGCTTCCGATATTCCCCGGATTGATTCGGATTGCACCGACATTGCCTTCGAGGCATTTTAATGCAAGGCGGTAATCAAAATGGATGTCAGCAACAAGCGGCATCGAAACAGAATTACAGATTTTTACAAAGCTTTCTGCAGAAGGTGTATCAGGAACTGCAAAACGGATTATATCACAACCGAGTGACTGTAATTGAATTATCTGGGATTTTATTTTTTCAAGATGTTCAGGATTAGAAGTAACATCTTCTATTCCCTCTTTCCACATTGTCTGAATTGTTACAGGATTGTCACCACCGATAAGAATTTTACTGGTATTTCCATTTCCACCAACACTTACAACCCTGCTCTTTTTAAATATTTTACTCATAAAACAAGTATAACACAGACTGAATAAAAAAAAAAGCGACATACTTTCTAAAGTATATCGCATACAACAAAAAATCACGCGGCATTAAATACACATTTGCGTAAAATACCGCGTAATTTTTAATCAAGGTTTTCTTACTGGATCATTCCGAATACCATTGCGAACAAAGCAACAGTTTCACAAAGACCTACAACCATGATGTACTGAGAGAAACCTTTTCCTGTTTCACCAAGTGCATCAGAACCAGCAGCACCAGCTTTTCCCTGTGCAATTGCAGAGAAACACATAGCAAGACCACAAGCAAAACCAAGACCCAAAGCAAATGCAGAATCTAGTGCACCGCTTCCGATTTTTTCTTTCATGCTGTTCATAAGCAAAAAGCCGTAAATTGTCTGTGTCAAAGGAGCACCTGCAAATACAGTAAGAATGAATGGAGCTGGCTTATTGTTTACATAACAGCGTTTCCAAGCTCCGATTGCACCCTGTCCTGCAATACCGATACCGATTGCCGAACCAATAGCAGCAATACCCATTACAACAGCAGCACCTAACATACCAAAATTCATATTTTTCTCCTCTTAACACTCCGCGCTAGCGGAGCACCGCATAAGCGTTTGTATTTTATTTATTTGTTAACCGTTTCACTAAACGGTTTGTACTTAAAGCCAGACCATGACATTCCCAAGTGTGTTGAAAACTCGAGAGTATTCAAGCGAACGCCATGAACAATTACAGACAAAAGGTTCAAAATCATATTCAAACCATGTCCAAATACTAAAAGCAGTACTGCCGCTGCAAACATAATTGCGTGCCCCATAAGAGGACCTGCCATTGTATTTACAGTATTAGAAATTGCAGCACCGGCAAGACCAACAGCCCAAAGACGGATATAAGAAACTATATCAGAGAATACGTTTACAACGCCAAGCAGTACAGAAATAATATTCTTTACGCTTTCCAATATAGACTTAATAATACTGTCTTCGTAGTTTGCAAAGATAAAACTCAATGCAAAGCCGCCGCCAATAAGTCCGAGTGCAATCTTTCCTACCTGAATGTCATTAACAACAAGATCAAGTGGGAATACTACTGAACTTACAACCATCGAAAGTACTATGTAGAACATTCCCCATAACTGGGCAAGAGAACCAAGTTCTCCTAAAACCTTAAGAGAGCCTCTCTTTAAGTTACGGAAAATTCCTTTTATGTGTGCAACCGAAAGTTGAAGCAATGCAAGGCCAAAACAGAAAATCTGCAAATTGTTTGCTGTCGTAAGACCAACATTTGGATCATTATTCCAGAAAACATGGAACAGATAATCAGAAGGCGTTACATTAGAAATATACTTTACAGAAAGGCTTGTAAGCCAGTCTGGAAGCTGTTCCGGTGTAAGGCCGAACCATGTACAGGTAACAAGTCCCCATCCAACAGTCGCAAGTCCTACTAAGAAAACAAGCGCAAGAGCCGGAGAAGATTTTTTTGCAAACGCATTCTTTATCAAAAGAAGCAGACTCACAACTGTTACCAAAAGTCCGTAACCGCCATCGCCAAAAATCATTCCAAAGAAAATCGTAAAGAACAACAGGAACCAGCCGGAAATATCGTATTCGTTATAACCAGGAACTGTTCCCAAAAAGTCTGTAAGCGGATAAATAAGGCTTACAAGCTTATTGTTCTTGAGCTTTGTCGGAACAGCGTCTTCTTCAGAAGGATCGCTGCTTGCCATAGCCCAGGAATTTTCTTTTGCTGTTGATGCAAGCTTTTCAAAGCTATCTACAGGAACATAACCGGTAATCCATGCAAGTGCATTTGTGCACTCTTCACAATTACCGTCAGTTTCCATTCCGGAATAAATATTCTCAAACTCAATGTCAGTCTGCAAAAGCTTATAATACGAATCAATCGAATTAAGATATTTTACAGAAGAATTAAATTCATTCTGGATGCTTGAAAGCTCAGCCTCTGCATCTTTAATAGTCTGCATAATCTGAGAAGTTGAAGTCTCAGGCAAAACTACTGCAAATGCTTCCGGCGGGAGTCCTTCCGGACGTTCTGCATCTGGTGAATCACTCAAAAGCAAAAATCTTGTAATTGATTTTGAGGAATTTACTAAAATAGTCTTAATCTCATTTGGAATAAGAGCCATCTTGTCAGAAGGAATTTCATACATAGAAATGTAAATTCCTTTTTCTGAAAGATATGCAAAATCCTTAGGATCAAGTTCACCCCATGCTGCAAACCTGTCAAGCTCTGTTGTCAAATTTGTAATCTGATCAAACAACTCTTTTTTACGGTCTACTATCTGTAAAACTCTCTTTGCTTTTTCAAAAGCAACATCATTTGAAACTGCTTCATACTTGAAGGTCTTTTTATTGACTTTTACTTCGGCCAATAACATAGAAGCATTAAAAAGAGTTTCCGAAATATTTTTATATTTCGCTAAAACTTCTCCCTTGCCTTCTACGTTTTCAAGGTGAACAACTCCAATCTTTCTGAGAGTTTTGAGAGCTTCTTTCTTTTCTCTGTCAAGAACGACAAGAGAAACTTTTTTCATAGGTACAATCATTATGCTTCTTCTCCTTCGTTCTGCAGTTTTTTCTTAGATATCTTACTGCGGACAACGGCCGCAACCTGTTCATCACCAAGATAAACAGAAATCTTTTTTATGTTTGCCTTTGTCTCAGGAATTTTTACCTTTTCAAAAAGGTTTACACGCTGCGTTGTAACACGCAGTTCCTGTGCCAAAAGACGAACCTGTTCTTCAAGAACATCAGCTTCAAGATCTAATGACAAAGCTTTTTCCATTCTGTCGGCTGCCATATCAATCCAAAGTGGTGTTGAATAAAGATCATAGTCACCGCGAGAAAAATCTGCACCTTCATAAACCGGAATTGTAACACCTGCAATGTTTCCCGTTCCTTTACGGATATTTTTTACAGATACCATATCTGGTTTAAAGGCTTCTCTTTCTCCAAAGACGCTGATCCATTCTTCAAATTCCGCCTCAAGATTTTTTCGCTGCTGACGAACTTCTTTAGCCCGCGCATCGATAGTGCGTATTTCTGTCTGAAGCTGCTGCTTTTTGAGCGTCAAAGTCGGAAGATACCTCTTATACATTTTAAGAGCATCTTTCTGAACTTTAAGCTCATTTTTTGTCAGCTTAATCTTCGCCATCAAACACCTTCTTTATCTTACTGGCCAATGCTTTTCAATCAGTTCAGACTTAATACCAGTTTCCTGTTTATCAAAACATTCACTAAGTATCTTCCATCCAAGATCAAGCGCATCCTCAAGTGGAATATTTTTAGAAAGATCCATCATTTCTTTTTCAAACATTACACCGTACTTAAGAAGCTTTTCATCCCACTGAGACATCATAAATCCCATGGACTTCTTTTCGAGTGTATCTTTATATGCTGAATAAAGACGAATCATACCGTCCATCAATGCACGGTGGTCATCACGGGTATTACCGTTTACGTTCTGTTTAAGACGTGACAGAGAACCGAACGGTTCAATTCGTCCGCCTTTAAGGTAATACTGACCTTCTGTAATATAACCTGTGTTATCTGGTACCGGGTGAGTAACGTCATCACCAGGCATTGTTGTAACTGCAAGAATTGTTACAGAGCCGGCATCATCAAAGTCAACGGCTTTTTCGTAACGTGCTGCAAGCTGAGAATACAAGTCACCAGGATAACCACGGTTAGAAGGAACCTGTTCCTGTGTAATAGCAATTTCCTTCATTGCATCTGCAAAGTTTGTCATATCAGTCAAAAGAACAAGAACGTCTTTTCCCTGGAGGGCAAACTGTTCTGCAACTGCAAGTGACATATCAGGAATCTTCATACATTCTACAGTAGGGTCAGCTGCTGTATGCATGAACATTACTGTCTTAGAAAGAGCACCACCGTTTTCGAGTGTGTTCTTAAAATAAAGATAGTCATCATACTTAAGACCCATACCGCCGAGTACGATTACGTCAACTTCGGCCTGCATGGCAATGCGAGCCAAAAGCTGGTTATATGGTTCACCGGAAATAGAGAAGATTGGAAGTTTCTGTGATACGACAAGTGTGTTGAACATATCGATCATAGGAATACCGGTTCTGATCATACGGCGAGCCATGATACGTTTTGAAGGGTTTACAGAAGGACCACCGATATTTACAAGGTTGTCTGCAAGAGCAGGACCTTTGTCACGAGGTTCACCAGAACCATTAAAGATACGTCCAAGAAGATTTTCGCTGAACGAAACTTCCATTCTGTGTCCCAAAAATTTAATATGATCTCCGGTAGAAACACCGCGTCCGCCGGCAAATACCTGTAGGGAAACTGTGTCACCTTTGATTGCGTTTACTTCGGCTAAAGATTTACCAAAACGTGTTTCAATTTCGGCAAGTTCTCCGTAAGAAACATCCTCTGCTTTTACTGTGATAACGCTACCGTTGATGGATTCAATTTTGCTATATACT
>JAILNY010000107.1 GCA_024691105.1 Treponema sp.
CACAAAAATATTTCCCTTTTAATTTCGACAAGGAATACTCAAAAGCATTATTGTAACTATTAATTCGAATATTTAAATCAACATTATGATCCAGAAGATAAGTTACAAAATCATCATTTTCATATATTAATGCATTTGAAAGCAACGAAGATTCATAAATAAAACTTCCATCTATAAATCTTGCATTTGAATTAACTGGCAATCCATTTTCACACAATAATTTTACTATCTTAAAATTATGATTTTTTCTTATTGAAATTCCAGCCAAATCTTTTAAAAGTGATTGATTATAAAGTTCTTTATTTTTTAACAATTCTTCAACCTGGGAAACATCTGCTATACGAACTGCTTGACGCAAATCATCAACTGTTTTTTTCTGTTTACATGATAAGAATAAAAAAACTGAAAGTATTAATATAATTTTATTCATCTTACGATTGCATCTCCTTTTTGCCTGATTATAATTAATTCAAAATTTCTTGAATCAATTTGATCTTTAATTGATTCTTTTATAGAAGCATTATTCCATTCGTATGGATCATGAAAAGCAAGCTCTTCATAAATTTTTCCATCTTTATTCTGCCTCCTATTCCAATACAAATTTATATAATGTGTCCCATATTTCGTTTGCACTTTTGCAATGGCAAATACTTTTTCCTTTGAATGTGCATAAAGATTTACCATAGAATCAACATAGGCTTTCCCAGAATAATGTAAAATTGAGAAACCTTTTTTACCCGAAACATCAGATAGCAATGATTGCATTTCAAAATCACTCATATTTGCATCCGATTCAGTCCATTCTGGGTTTTGATTATACGGATGAGTAGAATAAGGCATAAAATACTTATCATTCGATGCATAATCAGCTAATGAAGCCGAGCCTTTCTGAAAATATCTGATTGTATTAGCAATATTAAATGTGGAAACAAACTTACATCCATACGCACCTATTGTATTTTGCTTAATCAAATTTCCATTTTCATCGAAAACTCCATTAGGAGTTGAACCCATTGATAAATTCGCTAAATCAGAAGCTGTTTGTCTATCAAATATAAGCGGCTTACATATTTCCCTCCCATCCGGATCAGTATACTTCACAGGATTATTTCCGGCATAGTGATACAGATTCATATTAACGCCATTGTAAATGCCGCCCATTCCGGACTTTGACTCGCCCATATATTCAGACAACGCCGGATCTGCGCTCATCCAGCGGCTTATCTTTGGATCAAGATAGCGCGCGCCATAATAATACAAGCCTGTCTCTTCGTCCAGTTCCTTTGCCGTAAACTTATACGGTAACTTTGTCAAAAGAGTATTCGTCGACTTTAAGTCAACCCAGGTCTCGCCATAAGGTGTATATTCAAGCCGCTGGTATTCTTCACCGCGCACATTTGTCACAATCTGCGCAGATCCAAGATGGTCCGTATGATAATAATACATATTCTCAAGCTCCTGTGCAGAAGACATTGAATCTCTGTCACTTATCTTTGTCACAATACGCTCCTTTCCTAAATAAACATTCTTACTGATTTTTCCACCGCCAGATGCAACTCCAGAATCCGTATGCCACACCCAATAGTCATTAAAGTATAAAGTTTCGCCTTTTGCAGTGAATTTATTCGTTCGCATTCCATCATGTCCATAAACATAGTGAACATCATTCGTACCGTCATTTGAACGGACAAGTAGATTTTCTTCATTCCAAAAGTAATCACAGCGATATTTATTCTTTTGTGTTGAATCACCTGCATTCTCAAGCGCTTTATCTTCATCGACAAAATAGCCCCATGCACTGTCAACACCATACACGTTTTCACTCAGTTCTTCCACTTTATAAATGCGCTCGCCATCATCATCAAAACTGCCTTCTTTTTCTGCAATCACATTTCCCGCTTCGTCATATTTAAAATATCTGTTTCCGGCACGAATAAGACGATGCGCGTAATCTGAATCATATTCATAATCAAAACTATAATTCAAATCATCGCCAATCTTTCGATTATTAAAAACTTCTTCGCTCGAAATTTTTGAAGTCATATTTCCAAGACCCTCTTTATCAAAAGTAAAACTCTGCGTATAGGTCGCTTTGTGATCTGCAAGAACTGTTCCATCGCGGTTATACTCTGTAGTTCCGTTTACACCGGTAAGCTGATAAAGTGAATCATAATCATAAGACTGAACGGTTTTATAATTTCCGCCAGTTAGACAATCGTTTTCGTAGCTCAAAACATTTCCGACTTTATCAAACGAGTAATCGATATTCTGAAGAGCACGCCCTCTTTGACTTTTTGTTTTAATATGCTTTAACCACAATCGTTTTGGATCATAACTGTATTTTGTTACAACACCATTTCCATATTCTATAATCACACGCTTGCCGTTCTGGTCATAACCGATTTCATTTACATAATTAAAATCTGTTCCATATTTATCACGGCCTTTAACCTTACAAACCTGCCCGCCCGCGTCATATTCATACGACACTTTTTCGCCGTCAGGATAAGTAATATTTTTTAGCTGACCAAAATAATCTGATTCAAAGCAAGTAACAGCGCTCATCTGTTCGTTAAGGCTATGCTGATGTCTGTTTAAGGTTCTGCTTTCTTTTACAACTTCACCAAGCCTGCCATATTCATAACAAAGTGAACCGCTTGAGTCGCGCACAATCTTTATACGACCCGCACTTCCATCAGCAGAATCCGAGTCACCGTATTCAATAAACGTATCTTTACTTTCTGGATAATCAACCTTTACAAGCCGGTTCAAATCATCGTATTCATAATTAATATTCTGACCTTTTGCTAAAAGACGCGAATCAGTTTTACGGATTAAATTTCCACATTTATCATATTCAAACCAGAGCGTTCCGGAATCATTACTTTCAAGCTTTGTACGCTGTCCCAAAAGATTGAATTCAGACTTGATAGAATTTTCTTTTGCATCGCGTGCTTCAATCAGCTGACCTGCAAGATCATAGAAATATGAAGACTTTGTCAAAAGTTTTTCATCAGAATCGTATTTTAAAATCTCTGAAATTTTACCGCGTGAATCTAAAAGCTGAACTGTTTTATTTTTCAGGGGGTCTGTTGTCTCAACGCACATCGCGCCATCAACAATTTTATACTCAGTCGTTTGAACCGCTCCGTCCGGGAGAATTGTTTTTATAACGCGATCTTTTGAATCGTAAAAATATTCCACAGGATTCTTAAGTAAAATTTCACGCACTTCTTCGGTAAAAAAAGCGCGATCTGATTCATCTTCTATAAAATAAGACATTCCTTCTTTTACAGTTCGTCCCTTTTTATCCGTAACCTTTGCACCGCTTAAAACCCATCCAAGGCTTTTAATACCGCGATCAATATCATAAACTTCGGCACTCTTTGCAGTACACAAAACTCTTCCAAGCCCGTCAACCTGCACAAAAGTTTTTACAGCAGTCTTATCGTCAGGATCAAAGCTGCATTTATTTTCAGTAAGCGCATACCACATCGTCCTGCGCACATTCCCGGCGCGTGCGAAAGAGGACTCTGCGCCAGAAAGGTCTTCGTTTTGCGCAGAAGAATCCGTGCCAGAATCAACGCCTTCATTTTTATCCTCGCAGCTCGGAGTAAAATACGAATACCTCACACACGGATTTGAACTTTTGTCATAAGGACTTACAATTGCCTTAATTCTCTGCCAGTTATCATATTCATATTTCATCGTATTTAAATTACAGTCAGTTTCACTTTTTTTAGTCTGAGTCACATCATCATATTCAAACATGCTGACATATTCCCCGACTACATCCACGGAGCGCTCTGAGCCGACCGCAATTTTTTCAGGGAACATATTCAAGGCTTTGTCATATTCATATCTTGTATAGGCGCCATCAGGACCTGTTATCTTTGTAACATTTCCATATTTGTCATAATCAAGAGTCGTTTGAAGATAATCATTTTCGCCTTTTCCATAGAACTGAATAAACTTTTTCATTTGACCAAGGTCATTATAACATGCCTCTCTATGTCTCAGGGGAATAATTTCTAAATTATTTCGTTCAAAAACATTAACAGATACAGGAAGACAGAACAGATTTTTTTCGCTGTTATATTCATATTCAATCTCGCAATTTAACTCATGCCCATCATTATAAAGTTCACGCTGCTTTGTCAAATTTGAATAATCGTCATACTCATATTCGCGAACAACTGTAATTTTTTGTCCCGGGGAATTTACCTCATATTCTTCTGTCGTTTCACAAACCGCCCTTACAAAAGGCGCATCATCATATTCAAGCGTTGTCTCCTTAAGCAATTCGCACTCAACATCTGGATAACAATCACCGCCGACATCAGAATACAAAGAGCCATAACTTTCAGTTTTTATCACAGTACCCTTAAGATAATATTTTTCCAGATCAGAGTTGAATTTATCAATGCTGCAAGTCCCGTCCGGAAGCTGAGTGATAACGCTTGAAAAACCAAACGATTCTTTTTCATTTCTATCGTAATAAGAATTTTCATATTTAAACTTGATCTCTTCTGATTTACATAATCCTTCATACTCAAGACCATCTTCATCACGCACGCATACATCAGAAAGAATCTGACCTCGACCATCATCAAAAGTAACAGACTTCATTACATACTTAAAATGAGAATCGTTTACATCCCCATAACGCTCATCATACTCTAACTCGCACATTCCTCCCTGCGGTAAAATTACACGCTTTAACAAACCGCTCTTACCCGATAAATTTTTCTTATAATAAATTTTCTTTCCGGGAATACGCAAAACCTGATCTACAAGTCCATCACCGTCAATATCAAGCATCTTAACGCTTACATCATTCAGCGATGTCGAAGCAGAAAATCCACCTCCGATATTTGAAGTAATATTTAAAACAACATACATAAGGCGGATTCCAATATTTATATTTGCACCAACATTACAGCTGAGGCCAAGTCCAACATTAGAAGAAAAATCAAGAGCATCCGCATACTGCAAAATTTCTTTTCTATAAAAATTCCAGTAACCGATATCTGTCAAAAAACTTTTAACCGCACTTCCAATATACGGAACCTGCTCAAAAACTCCCGCACAAAACTCAGCATCGCTTTTTGAAAACAAAAGATTTTTTTCATCTTCCAGAATATTCCACTCAGGAATTTCAATCTTTACCGCGCCAGAAAAACCACTTCCGTTATTATAAAAAACAAAACATTCACCGCCTTCTTTGCGTATATAATCACAAAGCCCATCACCATTTACATCTACAAACATTCCAATGGTTTTATTAAACCCGACAGAATAATTAAAACCAGCTCCTGCAGAAACACCGCAGCTTGACGACTCGCATTTATCAGAAGCAGAAAAACCAACATTCAGATTTGCACTTACGCTCTGACTCTTGCTTTTACTCATTTGTGACGGAAGATTTTTAATAGTGAATTTTTCAAAGGAATTTCCTGTATTAAGATAAAAATTATTTTCAGAAACAAAGTCACAAAGTCCGTCTCCATTTAAATCTATAAATCCTGATTTTTGAACAGAGTTACCATTCGTTGTCGTAAAAGAAGGGCTTCCGCTTGCAGGAACTGGAAGCGACAGGCTGATTTTTCCTGAAGACTTAGTCTGAACAGCAACACTTCCCGACGCACTGAATGAACCACCTTTTACACTTGTATTACTTGAATAATTTGAAAGCTCGGTTATCTCTTTTATTACAAAGCCTTCCTCAAAAATAATTTTTCCATCTTTGTCTTTTTTTCCGACAGTTACTCTAATTCCTTCATCAGTTACCTGAAGAATATCAGAAACGCCATCTCCATTTGCATCCATCAAAAGCTGCTTCATACAAGACTGCGTATTATTGGCACCGCTTGTATAACCGGCACTTACAGAACCATCAATCTGCATAATCTTTTGTATCACATCAAAGCTGTTTGAACAGGTTGCAGAAAACCCTGCATTAATATCCATTCCATTTGAATAACTTTTTCTTATCGCAGGAAGAATAAAATTACCACCATTTGAAGCATACGCAGCACCGGAACTTGAAAGGCCTTCAATCTCGTAGTAAGCATTTCCACCATTTCTGTTACAATGAATAAAATCCCTGTAAACAAAAGGCATATAAAACTCAGACTTTATCGTCTGTCCGTCGATTTTAGACACAGTATTTACATTTCCTATAAGGCAGTCAGCTAAGAGCTCTGACTGCAAAGTAGTTTCTGCCTCTTTTACAATAGGAAAATTATCAAGTTCAATTCCATCTGCAATAATTTTTTCGTTCTTTTTAACCTGATACCAGTTTTGTTCTGTTTTATATTCAAAATTGTTTTCATTTATATTTTCAAAATCTGCAGTTGAATTTTTCATCTGCTCTTTTTCTTTTTCAAGCTGCTGTTGATCCATGCAGGAATATTTTTCTTTGTAGCTTTCAACATAACCAAAAAGTTTTCTTTTAGAAAATTTTTCATTCCCTGTAAAAATTCCATAATACCACGAGTTTTTTCCGCCGTATAAAACATCACATGATAAAATTTGTACAGTACAATCATCAGCAATTTCAAAAACTTTCGGCTCACACAAATTTTCATTTGAAAAATCTTCATAACTATCCCAAAAAACTTTTTCAAGTTTACAAGAGCGTTCTACAAGATTATCATTTTTATCAAATACCACAACCTTATATGTTGAATCCGGCTGTACAGAATAAACAGCATCGCTGTCATAATTAATACAAAGCTCAACATAACAATATTTATAAAGCCCATATTCTTTACAGATATCTTTTAATCTAAGGACTTCCTCAAGATAATCCTGCTGCTCTTTTTCAAAATATTTATAGATTATCTTTTCCCATTCCGGTAAAAGAAAATAACCGTCCTGATTCTTTTTATAAAAATAAAAATATTTATTTTCAAAATATGATTTTCGATAATCTGCAAGTTTTTTCTGAATATATTTTTGTGATTTTTCATCTTGTTTTATTGAATATAAAACTATTTCAGAACTTTCATCTGACAAACTGCCTGATAAACTGTCTGACAGATTACCCTGCAAAGCGACAATCTTTTTCTCAAAAGCATTTTCAATAAACTCAGATTCTTCAGCCAAAGAAAGATTTAAAAAATCAATCTTTTCTTTAACCTGAGAATAATCAGCATTTTTTATGCTCCAGTATGAATTATTCAGTTCACATTTTTCAATTTTAAAATCTTCAAATATTTTTTCATATTCTTCATTCGAAATATTTTTTGCACAAATAGTTTTATCACAGAACTTATACAAAATATTAATACTGCGCTTTTCATTTTTTATATTAAGTAAAACTGACTCTCCATCATTTTCAGTTTCATAATCCACAGTCCATTCATCACTTTCATTTCCATTAACAAGAACCTTTTCTTTACTTAAATCAACACATAAATTATCATCACAAACTTTACCAAGAAAAATTTTCTTACCAAAATCAAAAACACTGCCTTCGAACTTCTGACCGCGCTCACTTTCTAAAGCCTTTTCCTTAACATTCCCCTTATATTCATAGCGATCAATGTAAAAAACTGGCATCATATCAAGGGTCTTGTAATTTTCGAGTACCTCGCTGCAAACAGAATAGTCAATTTTACAAAAATAATTCTGATAAAGCTCATCCAATTTTTCTTCACTAAAAACATTCAGCTTATAAAAATCATCATTTGCATCATAAATAAAACAGTCAGTAAAACCTTTATAATCTTCAATTTCCTCAAGAGCCAAAAGTTGAACAATTTTTAAAAGCTGTTCATGCGTAAAGCAGCCTGGAATATAACGGTTACGCGTCATCAACTCAGAAGTTACACAGCTGTTTTTATCCGCCACATTTTTCCAGTCAGATTTTAGCGCCAAAGTTAAAACACTATTTGAACCGCTTTCAAAATATTCTGTTTGTACAGAAGAATCGTAAAGCAAAAGATAATCAGAAGAAATTCCATACTGCTCTTTAAGGCGCGTCATAAGTTTTTCTTTAACCGACATTTCTCCGCTTGAAAATCCGCCGCTAACCGAAAAACTTTTTTCCGGAATAAACGCAACCGATGTAAGATAATTTTTAAATGGCTTTATATTCTGATATTTTATTTTTATATTCCAGTTAATATCTTTATTGCGCGGATCATTTTTTACATCTTCACAAAAAAACAAATATTCATCTTTCTTTATTATACGCGCTGAATTTAATTCGATAACATTATCTTTTTTAACTATACCAGACAAATCTTTATCAGGATTTTCTTCATCATCAAAATAAGTTTCTATCTCAATTGAATTATTATCAGAAAAATTCTCTGCAGGACTCGAGCGCTCTTGTATTAAAACAGTGCCGTCATACAAAGCCTTCCATGCCCTGAACGGCTTTTGAATTCGATACAGGTTTTCATATTCACGTTTTTTTTCATCACTTAAGTTTTCTGTAACGTCACAAATCTTTACATCATCTGAACAATAAAACGGCGTCTCAACAAATTTCATATTTCCGACATTTTTCAGATACGATGAACTTCCGCTTTTAACGACATCCACAAGAGAATCTCCATCTATATCCATCAAAGTCATCTCTACTTTACTGCTTCCTCTCTGACAGACATTACTTACCGTAACCCCCAGTCCTGGAACAAACGGAATATTTAAACCGCCGCCGCCGTATGCCGTAAAACCATTAGACATACTTACACTGATTTCTTTATCAAGCTCACCCTTACAGATTGTATATACCGTGCCAGCTTGCCCACTGAGCACGGCTTTTATCCAGCCATCTTCTGTAAACACTAAATCCAGATGTCCGTCGCCGTTTACATCAATCAACATATCTTCACCACGAGTCTCAGAAATACTTTGACTTCCCTGATAACCAAAGCTTGCGCGGACATCTGCTATTTCTGTTCCAAGTCCGGCACCGGCGGCGGCGTTCACAGTCTGAGAAGAGCTTATCGTAGAACTTACCGACACAGGAAAACTTTCATTCCATTCAACAGGTTCAGAAAACAATTTATACTTTGGATTCTCTTTTGTTCCATAGTTTTCAAGCTCGTTATATTCAAACTTATATGAATAGCTGTCTTTTAAATCCAGATTTTTTACGATTAATTCATTTACATAACTCTCATCAGCAAGTCGTGTTTTATAATTAAATTCATAAGTTCTAAAAGCTCTTCCGTCATAACCAGATTCAATCGACCTTAAAAGATAACGGCACTCAACAGGCGAATGACTTCTGGCTTCAACCCTTACATCACGACGAGCTTTATTATCCGTGTCTTTAATATATTCAAAATTAACATAATACTTTCCGTAATCTGCTCTGTTCCCGTCATAAAATCCCGTATACAAAATCTTTTCGATATAAACATAACCAGAATCTTTTTTATAAAGATAAACAATTGTATTTCCGTTTACATCTATTACCTCTGTCAGATTCCAGGTAAATATTTTTTGACCGCTGCCGACAACGCAAGATTCCGCATCCCCGGAATAAATCTTATACGCACCATATCTAAAAACAGTTCCGTCGCTTAAAATCTTTTCCCAGTAATTTTCTTTTTTATTTCGTCTTATTATCTGAAACGAATTTATTTTTAAAGGACTATATTTTTGCCAGGTTTCATCTTCGCTTTCAAGCTCAAGCTTAATTCCATCAAGCAGATACTGATCATAAAAATTGTATTCAGGAAGTCCTTTTCTTGTATCAGTTGTAACAGAGCTTCCATACACAAGTTCAAAGCCGCGCCCCATAGTACCGTTAGAAAATCCGCTCGAATAAATAACATCAAGCGACGGCTCAAGTCCTCGCCGTCCATGAAGAACATCAAGATTAAAAGAAAGATTTGCATCTCCAGAATTATTTGCCTTAGGACTATTGAATTTTAAAAGATGACTATCAGGTCTGGCAGCCTCGAGATTTTTTATTGAATTAATATTTATGTCAGCATTTTTTGAAGTTTCCGGAAGTGTAATAAATGCATTTATCATATCAGTAAAATGAGTTGTCTCACTTATTACAACACAATTTTCCGTATCGACATAAAGCCGATTAAGTTCAATCCACTTCATCTTTTTCTTATCGTAAAAATAAGTTTTGAGTTCTTCAATTTTTTCCTGACTTAAATTTTTATCATACGGAATAATTACTTTTACAGGCTTTTTAAACTTTGTTCCGGCAGGCAAAAATCTATAACCGCCGCTTTGCTCAGTTGAATTTTTTAATAACTCGCCCGTCTCATTTACATAATCAAGCCGCTCAATGCTGATTGTTAAATCTTTTTTTACAGCGCCAAAAGGAATTTCAAGGCGCGTTTTTCCAAGCTCAATTATTCCGCCATCCTGTTTTGTAATCAAAGCAGAGGAACTCAGTTTTTCTGAATCCTGCGAAAAACAAAAACCGATTCCGGCCAGAACAAAAAACAAAATTAAAAATAATTTTTTATTTAATAGAGCGTTCACTCTGTTTAGTAATCTGTTAATTCTTAACTTACTCATTCGTCCTCCGTTTTATTTACATACATTCATTTGGTTTTCCGGGAGTCAGCCGGGATTTAGTAATTCCTTCCCAGACGCTGCAAGAATTTTCTAATTCAGAATCTTGTTTAATGTCTGCAATATTTGTGCGCGAAATATAACTGATTGATTTTCTTTTTGTGCTGTAAACTGAATCTGACGGTTTTCCTTCTCCCTTCCACAAACCTGACTCAACGCACAAAGCTGAAACCTCTTTTAACGATTCCGACTTCCAGTCACTGTTTTGCTCCGCGTATTCCTGCTTGCAATACATAAGACAGTCAATCATTTTTGAATGAGACTTGTCAGATAAAATAATTATTTCTGCAGTTGAACTTAAGGCACTTTGATCTCCTTCCATCCAGATATCACGCACGCCACGGACCGCTCCCAATGCAGTCGAAAGACTCAAATCCGCATCCAGTTCCGAAACCGCACCATTAGAATCCGCCGGACTTCTCAAATGGACTATAACGTATTCACCAGTGGCAACCTCCGCCGCAGGAAGTTCAAAAGACCTTTTGTCGCTTGCAGAATAAAGTTCAAGTCCAAAAAGATTTCCCTTTTCAACAACGTACAATTCAACAAACTCGGTCATCCCGTCATTTTTAGAATACGTTTCGTTCACCTCAGAAAGTACAACCTTTGCCGGATGATCATTCTTTCCAAAAAATGGAATCGTAAAAGAAAGCGAATTTCCGTTTTCGTCTTTTACACAACTGAACATCTGATAATGAACACCGATTTTTGTCTCTTCTTTTGTATTAAAAGTAAGCTTTGTTCCTTCTTCATTTTGCGACCACAAGACACTAAGTTTTTCATCTGTATCAAGAAAATTTTCAATCGAAGTTAATTCAGCATTTTCTTCAACCGCAAAAGCCTTTTCTACCTGAACACGCTTTGAAAAAAGCACTTCAATAAAATCATCATTTGTATTAACCTCTGTAATTTTTGGCGAAGCAGCATTGTCACCGACAATCGTAATTCCCTGCGGTGTTATCTGACATGAAGAATGATACATTCCCGCCATGACAAGACCTAAAATTGAAAAAACTGTCAGACTGCTTTTTAATGCAGCGTTTAAAAGTGAATTTATTTTTTTGCTCATAAAAAATCCTCCGTATATATCATTCTAATTTGTTTAAAAAAAGAGGAAGTTTTCTTTGCGAATTCTTAAAAAAAATTGAATTTTTTTGAATTTTTTTAAGGACGCGGGATTTTTTCGAGAGTTTTATTCCAGCACGGCTATGTCATAAGCTGCCATTTATAAAAAAAAGGGCCTTGCAAACCGCCTGCAAAGCCCTTTATTCTGGAGGATTTTTCTGTCTTTTTTAATTACTATCTTCTGCTCTTGCCGTCAACCGGTTTATCGAGCTTTGTTGTTTCTACCATGTATCTTATTGAAACGCCGTTTGCATCTTCAATACGTTTTTCAATAACAAAGACAACGCTTTCTTTATTCTGATCTGTAAAAATACGTACAATCTTGTATTCAGTTACATTCGGACGCTTGATATCAGGAGTTCCTGCGCGATAACTTAGTTTAAGATTGTTATCTGTATCATAAACTTTTACTTCAATATAAAAGCTTGATTTTCCTGAATAAAATGTAGGAACAAGTCTTACATGATATGTATAATCACTTTCTTCAAAGCTCTTAAATACAATTTCATCAACTGCGTCTTTAGATTCTTCTTCCATTACATAAAGAATATCTTCTGGACGTGGTTTTTGAATATCGTAACGATTTATAGCTGAATAATTTTTTGCGTATAATTCTTCAAAAACTTCTTTGCTTGATTTTTTGCAGTCTTTATCCTTCGACTTATAAACTTTGCCCGGAACATATTCATTTTTTTCAACATCTACTGTGTAGATTTCGCCATACGGAATAAATTTTTTATCAGTTTTTCCATATTCCCCAAAGATATAAGTCTTTCCGTCTTTTGAAAAACCAATATCCTGAAAAACTGCCACATCACCAGCAAATAACGCAAGGTTCATAAAGCTTACAGCGATTGTACTAAAAATTATTTTCTTCATATTCATTACCCACTCTATTTGAAAATTCAGTCTTATCAAGACAGGATATTTACTCTTTAATTATCGGTATTGAATAAAATTACATTAGAAAATAAAATCTAGTTATGACACTTAAAACACGTAACCGAACTCTGGTTTTATTTATAACTTTTTCAGCACTTTGCCTTATTTCTGTAATCTTTCTTTTTACAAATCGTCTTGTAAATCATTATTTTGAAACTTTTTACGGCTACAAATTTTTGTCTTTAGAAGGCTTTTCTATTATAAAACCAAGTCAAAAAACTGTGTTGATGTCGCTTTTGTTTTTACAGCTTTATATTCCGGTTACGGCATTTTTTCTTTTTCACAACTTTGAAAAAACACAGTCAACCTTAATCATTCTTTTTGGCGCAGTTCTTTTAGGTTATCAGCTTGAAATTTCAAAGCTCATCATTGCGTTGTTCAACCTGACAAATACTTTTTCTAAAACTTATCTTATTTTAGGAAAATACGCGCTTATGGGAAAGCTTCTATCCCTCGCAAGTTTTTTTATGATTGCCTCAGAATCCAAGCAGTCGCAAAAGCTCAATATTGAATATGACCTTATCATGCTTTTAGCAATCTGCGGACTTTTGGCTTATTTTATTCCGCTTAATACTGCGCAAGACATGAAGTCTTTTGCAATCCGTCCGGGCTATTTTAGAATTCTTTTAGTTCTTGCAACAATTACAATTATTCTTACGATTCTTACGTTTATAGTGAATTATCGCGAAACAGAAAACAAGTCGCTTTTGAATCTTCTTTTCAGCTACATCCCGATAATTGCAGGCGAGCATCTTCTTTCGTCATCGGATATCTTTGTTATTACAAGTGCCGGAGCGATTCTTTTGATTGTGGGAACAAATCTCTTTATGCGCTCGCTCCACAAGATGTACCTTTGGTCCTAGACCATAAAGTGCCTTCGCTTTCTAACTAACACCACAAGTGCTTTATGGTTCGCGATTTTGTAAAAATCGCTCCGTCCCAACAAACGCGGACTACAGATACTGGGCGACAAAGCCTAAGATGACCGGAATCAAAAGATTGTCAAAATCCTTGAGCGGAAAAACCTCGATAATCATTCCGCAGAGCGCAATCACAAGGCTCTTAAAAACAGACTTCGTTACCGCAAACGAACAGCAGAAAATCGCAAAAAAGCAGCTCAACGAACCAGCCGCCGTTTTTCCTTCTGTAAACGGAATATACACACGCCCAAAAAGCTTTCCGCAAAGGCTTGCAAGCCCATCGCCAAACGCTAAAGACAAAATTCCAACCGTATATCCAGTCTCGTTACACAAAAGGCTCGACGCCACAATTCCAAGAACCAGAGTCACCGGTCCCAGAACAAAACGGCCTTCATCACGCTTTCTTGCTGCAACCTCGGTAATGCCTGCAACCAGAGGAATCTCAATCCCTTTCAGGCGCAGAATCTCACTTAAAGAAAAACCAGTCGCCGCAAGCAAAAGCAGAATGACAATCGGCCAGTAAAAATGATGCAATAAAAGAGGAATAAAAGCCGTACACAGGTGAATCGACTTACGAAAAATTTCCTTATAAAGCGAATTGATATAGCGGCGTGTTAAAATTCCCTGATATGGACAAAACATCAAATTAAATTCCTCTCTATATCAATTCTATTCAAGCCGTTTTTCGCCTTCAAGTATACGCGGAATATCTGTATAAATTGCAGGCTCAAACGATGGAATCGGACTTATTATATAACGGATATTCTGTTCCGCAAGATTTGTCCCGCCAAGTCTAACCATAGTAGCAGGATTTCTTGTAAGCGCATCCCAGGCACGCAGCGAGTTTTGAAGATTGTTAAGACTTTCTCCATTAAGGCTGCTGTTGCCAGTCTCGCGGGCAACCCTAAACTGACTTACGCCAAGGTTGTTAGAAGCCTTCATATATTTATCAACAAGCTCAGTATCTTCTTCGTTAACCTGCGGAATCATGACATCCTTTTTTGCAATTTCAAGATCAAGCAAATCCAAAAGACGCTCGTAATATCCGGCACTTGCATAATTGTCATCTCTTAAAGAAAGAGTATTTCCCAACGCAAGCATAAGGTTTGTATCGTTTTCTTTTTCGGTAGAAGCAATCACAAAATTGTTAAAGGCCTGTTCATATTCTTTATCACCGTAATTGATGTAACCGATTCTGTAACGGATACTTGGAGTATCGTTTTTATTCTTTACAGAATTTTCATAATTACGTTTTGCATTTACTAAATCGCCAGAAACAAAGTAGTCAATGTCAGCCATGTCAGAATACATAAGTCCAACATTCTTATCACTTTCAAAGCCACCCTGCGCAAATTTATCTTCAAACAGGTCGATACCTTCTGCAAGCGATTTTTGTGCAAGAATATAATCGCGGTTGTACATGTACTGTTCGCCCAAAAGTCTGTAAGTATTTAAATACTTGTATGTATCGCGCTTTTTTAAGTGTGTTGAATTTTTGAACAATCCGAGTGTCTGTGTCAAACCTTCAATTGCCTTGTTGTGATCTCCAGATTCAATGTAGTAGCGGGCAATATTGTAACGCGCAACAGGACTTTCCGGATTCTTCTTTACAGAACGGATAAGCATGCTGTGAACATCTTCAATAGAAGCTCGCAGATATTCTTCCTGCGGCGGAAGTTCTCCGTAAAGTTTATCCATAAGATAACCTGACATCTCTGTCCATTCTGCACCTGTAAGAGATTTTTCGTCAGGATAGAACATCTCTTTGTACATGAGAACTTCTTTAAGCTTATCGGTGCGCACATTATAAATCATCATACGTGCATCAATTACTTCAGGCGGATTTTTCTGCTGCATTAAAATTGAATACTGCTCGTAAGCAAGATCAAATTTAGAAGGGTCTTCTTCTGTACCCCATTCAAGATAAATGTCGCCAAGCAAAAGCATCGCATCAATATCATTTATATGATAGTCAAGAACTTCACGGCGCAGAATGTCTTCGGCCTTTGCGTAGTTTGCAAGGTCTTCAAGTTCCATGCGCACATATTCCATTCCACCCTGCTTGTCATGATCAAAACGACGCAGAATATTTTTATACATCAATTCAGCGCGGTCATACTGTTTATGACGTCTGTAGCCTTGAGCATATTTAAAGAACCATTTTTTCTTCTGTTTAAGTTCAAGCGCCTTATTAAACATAATTTCGCTTTGCGGATATTCATCATTTTCAAGAAGCGCGTAGCCCTGGCGGTACATACTTTCTGCACGCAGCGGTTTTACAATGTATTCAAGTCCAAGATAAACTGAACAGAAACCGACCATGAAAATTCCAATACCGATTATAATCGCAGGAATAATACGCGCCTTTAACTGATACTGAATCGAAGCCTTATAAGCCTCGTATTCTTCTGCAGTACGGCGTTCAAAGTCGCGCGGAACAGAAAGCTGAATGTCCAGCATCTTTTCAAGATGAGAAGCAAGCTGGCGCGCAGGAATTTTCTTTAAGATTTTATCGATGACTTCAAAAATTACGTCATCAGTAAATTCATTTTTAACGATCATATCCTCAACGGCAATGCGCACATTAAGAGGATAATATTTTAAATTTGCCTTGAATTTTTTGTACTCGGCATCAGTAAGAGTATTTTTTCGTTTTTCTTCAGAAGGCTCTTCAGCCTGAATTTTTGGACGACCATTTTTATCAAAAGGATTTGCATCAATTCCTGTAAATCCGTCAATTTCAAAGTCAGGTTCACCGGCACCTTCTGAGTCAAGTTCAAAATCACTTGAACCACTTAACTGGCTGTCTGTGTCAGGAATATTAAAGTCGGCCATGCCGCCGCCAGAAGGCGCTTCGTCAAAATTAACGCCATCCATCTCAGACGTATCAAAGACCTCAGGAGTCTGTCCGGCATCGCCATCTATTCCAAAATCCATTGCGGCGCCGCCAGCATCATCATCTCCGCCAAGATTCAATCCTGACAAATCAACCGACGCAGGGTCAAAGTCACTTTCGCCGCCAGTATCACCAGCGCCACCAAAGTCAGCTCCAATATCAGAGCCGCCATCCATTGCAGCCTCTGCACCGCCTGATTCTCCGACCCCAAAATCAGAACCGGCATCACCTCCCATAGATATACCGTCACCGACTCCACCCATGGCGTCGCCGCTCATATCACCAAGGCCGCCAAAATCATCAAGCCCGCTTGTATCTATTGCGTCAAAACCAAAATCACCCGAAGTCGGAATCTCATCCGGAACCGGAGCCTCGCCTGCATCACCGGCATCACTTGTATCAGAGCCGCTTAAATCAGCATCACCACCGAGATCTGCACCAGATCCAAGGTCTGCGCCTAAATCAGTTCCGCCCAAATCCATCGCAGATAAATCGACATCGCCTAAATCAGAAGCGCCGGAATCACTCAAGTCCGTGCTGTCGCCAAATCCCGCGCTCAAATCGCCCATATCAGGAGATGCCGTAAAGTCACTGGAAGTATTAGGCTCTTCTTCTGCCATTTCAAGATCGCCGTCTAAAGATTCAGCTTCTGCTTCCTGTGCGGGTTTTGGAGCGGCAGGCTTTGGAGCAGGCGCTCCTTCTGATAAGTCTTCCGGGATATCAAGGTTTAAGTCGATTGCGTCACCCGCAAACGAAAAATCATCGACCGGCTGTGCTGCTTCTGGCTGTGACTCTTCTGGTTGGGCCTCTTCTACAGGCTCTGCTTCTTCAAAATCCTCTGACGGCGCACTTAAAAGGTCGTCAAGGCTCATATCTGCAATTGAAGGTTCTTCTTTTTTTGGAGGTTCCGGCGGCTCTTCAAAAGCCGAGAGGTCAGGAATATCATCACCTGCCTCCATTACAGGATTTAAAATGCCGGAAAGATCAGGTTCGCCGGGACCAGGTTTATTACCGGCTAAAAGGGCAGCAAGATCTGCTTCTGCGCTTTTTAAAAGTTCAGCATCGCTTGCAGATGTATCTTGAGAATTTTCTTGAGATTCTTCTGTTGTTTCGTCCTCAGATGGCTGTTCTGGCATTCCAAGGACAAAGTCCTCGGAGTCATCAACGTCCTGTACATCAGGCGGAATAACCGCAATAACAGGTTTTTCACCACGCTCAGCACGAAGCTTAGGCTCGTTACCAAGCTTGAGAACGTCTTCGCTTAATTTTTTTAATTGACTTAAACCCGGCATAAATTAATATTCTTTCCCCAAATCAACGGAATTATGATAAGCTTATAAACAATAATTCCATTGTACTATTATATCATACATTAACGACATTTGTCAGTCTTTTATTTAGTTTATTATATTGAAAATATTACGCTAATAATTATGCGCAAAAAACCGATAATCTGAGTATGAAAAAGCTTTTAAAATGTTTTACGGCGGCACTTTTATTGACTAACGCATTTACCGCCTTTGCAAAAGATTCCGGAAAAAAAGAAGCTCCTCAGATTGAATTTACTAAACCATACGAATACCGCGTAATCACAAATGAAATAAAAGGAGTCGGTTCACCGTATCAGTCGGGCGACTACGTAATCTTTACAGCCGAGACAGGCCCGCGCCACATCGGTATTACCTTTGATTTTGAAGA
>JAILNY010000122.1 GCA_024691105.1 Treponema sp.
TACTCTTCTGATTGCTGCGTGTGCCATCGTCATAGGAACAATTCTCGGATGCACTTTTGCATTGATGAAAATTTCGGAGCACAAAATTCTTCGCATCCTCGCCGAGATTTATACAACTGTATTGCGCGGAATTCCACTTGCGACACAGCTTATGATTTTCTATTTTGTAATTTTTGCACCGCTTGGTCTTGATAAACTTCTTGTAGCAATTCTTGCATACGGAATTAACTCTGGCGCTTACTGTACCGAGATTTTCAGAGCAGGAATTCAGGCGATTGACAACGGTCAGTCCGAAGCCGGCCGCTCTCTCGGTTTAAGCAAGAGTCAGACATTGTTCAACATCATTTTACCGCAGGCCGTTAAAGCAGTTCTTCCGACCTACACAAGCGAATTTATTGTATTAATTAAAGAGACATCTGTTGCAAGTTTTATTGCCGTTATGGATTTGACAAAGGCCGGCGACATGATCAGAAATGCAACTTACAATGCATGGATTCCGCTTTTGACATGTGCAGTAATTTATCTTGCACTCACATGCGGACTTACAAAACTTTTTTCTATCCTGGAAAAAAATCTTGCAAAAAGCTCAAAACGATAACTGATTTTTTTCTACAGGAAGCTCCAAATATGACAAAGGGAAAAATCAAAGCATTCTATATTTTTAACTACGTTATTTTATTCTTAACTGCATCAGTTAATTTTATTAATATATGGCTCTGGAATTCTTCTAACGAAAAATATAATTTGCTTGATTCTCTCTTTCATAAATACGAAGCACTTTCTGCTTTTTTGATTATTCCCTTTTTCTTTTTTGCAATGATTTTTATCCTTGTTAAAAATCGAAAAAACTTAAAGACTCACGACATAGTACTTATTGCAATATCAATTTTCTTAGACCTCTTTATCGGAATGTTTACTCTTGGAATGGTTGCAGTAAGGTTTTAAAGGGGATATAGGGAATTTCAAAATTTTTCTATAAAAAATTTTCTTCATTACGTTTGGCAGGTTGAATTCTTCTTATTTCCATAACTTTATCAATTACAACATACCAGACTGTATAATTTCCAACGTTAATTCTTCTGTATGGATATTCACGTTCTTTCTTTGAAGGCCAGATAGCAAAAGATTCAGGGCCATCTTCAAGACGTTCCATAATTGCATTTTCAATTCTATTCAAAGTATTTTCTGCTGCGATAGGATTCTTAAATTCATTTAGAATATAATTTATAACACCAGATAAATCCTGTTTTGCAATCGGTAAATATCGTAATGTATATTCCATTATCTGACCCTTAACTGTTCACGGATTGATGAAAATACTTCTTCATGCGTATAACGAGTTGGATCTGTTTTAGCCTGCAAATCAGCTTCATCAAGTTTTGATTCTATATCATTTGTAAGTCTATCATATGTATCAATACTCATAACTACCATAGAGCCATAACCATTTTTGGTAAGAAAAACAGGTGTATGTGTTTCAGCAACCAGAGTTTCAATTTCCGAAAACTTATTTCTTAAATCTGATACTGGTCTTATTTGTGTCATAATATGCCTCCGCCTTTTTATCTCATTATCACAATTATATCATAATTTTATCATTATAAACAACCTTATTTTCAACTGTTCTTCAGAATCTCACGGGCCGCATCTGCAACCCATTTCTTTAATGCCGGCGGATTCAATACCCTGGCTCCACCTGTAAATGACATAACCCACGCAGCAACCTGATTCAACTGATTAGTTTCAAATGATAGATAAACAGTTCCATCTTTGTTTTCTTTCATCTTTTGTCCGTCATGCCATGTTCTCTCCATTACATAAGTTTTAAGGCCTTTAACAAATTCAATTTCAACCTTGAATTTATCGCCACTGTTTCCCCAGACACCCATCTGAACATCAATATGATCTTCCAGCTTAAAATCCTTTGGTATCGAAAACTTCTTGTCAGTAAGTTTGCAATTCATAATTCGTGGCATCGCATAAAGACGGATTGCATCTGCATGATAAGAATAACCAAGAACGTACCAACTGCCTTTCTGGCAAATCATATGATAAGGATCAAAAAGTCTTTCTTCATAATCTGTATTCTGCGCACTCTTATAATCCATTTTAAGCGTGCAATGTAACTTAGTCGCTTTCAGGATATTTTCAAAAACACCCTTTTCAAGTTTTGTAATCGGATCCGAAATAAAATGAACTTCATTATTAATCAAAGCAGAATCAACAGTAATACTATCCGGGAGCATCTCAATCAACTTTGTCATCAGTCTTCTGTAAGACTCTTCCATCGGAGTGTTTTTATATTGTTCAAGCAACGGAAGAATTGTTGAAAGAGTCAGAAGTTCGCCTTCCTTCAGCATTACCTGCTGAATAAAAAAAGTTTTATCTGTGTAATAATATCCGTTTTTCTTAAAATCATATTCAACAGGAGCACCAAAATCATCACGCAAAACATTGATATAACGACCAAGCGTACTGCGGCTTAATCCCCAGCCAAATTCATTATTCAGTTTATTACAATTTGGATATTCATCATTTCTGATTGCCTGGTCAATCTTCAAAATATAAGAAAGAATATGCGGTGAATTTCTCTGCGGGACAACTTCCTTTTTTTTAGCCATTTTTACTCTCCTTTGTTCTGAAAACTGTTTAGAATCCTTGAAAAAATTATATCACATTTTTTTCAGGCTGTCGCATTATTTGCGACACCCCTTGATTTATAATTGTAAAAAAGATAAGGAGGATGCTTATGAACGCACAGATTTTAATTAAAACCTCAAATGACTGGTTTGAATTTTCAAAGAGTAAAACAGGACAGCTCGATTTTGTTGGAAAATGGGAAAACGAGGATCTCCCAAATGTAGATGACGCACAGAAACTTACCTCAAGCACATACTTCACTCCTAGTTATTATATGTATATAAATTCTGACCTTAACTGTAATCCTGTTGTTTATGTAGCTCCTGATGTAGATATCTCAGACAAAGATCTTTTCGATTACCTCGTGCATATTGGACCGCTTCTGGCAGCCGTTGAAGCAAAAAATTCACTTCTTGCTGGTGAACTTTACCTCCGACGTTCAGAAGTATTCAAAAAGTTCTCGCAACTTACTCAATACATTATGGAACCACTTTGCGTAGAGATTCTATTCTCAATTTGTTATGGCCGAATACAGCAACTTCTTCCAGAAGATTTTGAAGTAGTTTATGAAACTGCCATTGAAAAACTGAACTTCGATTCATCACACGAAAGCATCGATCAGGTTCTTACCCGTTACTTAAGGGCAAATAATTCAAAACTCACTCTTCCACTTATAGGAACATGCTTTTACAACTGGAATGCATCCCCTTACTCACTGGAAAAACTCTGCAACAATCTCAGCTGCGATAATCTTCTTGGAATGGCTGAAAAGATTCGTACTGCAAAACACAATTTTTATAAATCCCTTAAAACATCAGTTCAGGCAGAACCATACAATACTCACGACAAAAACTCTATTCTTGTTTGCATCGAAAGTCCTGAAGCAAAGATTTCAGGCAATGCAGGACTTGAAAAAGCCGGGCACATAAGAGCACTTGCGGCAAAAATCATCCGTGAAGCAAAACCTAAAAAGATGTACTATAACGGGAAACTTGTTTATCTGACAGATGACAAAATCGTTGTTGAACTGGAGGTTTAATCATGGGATCAGGACTATCACTGGAATGCCCTAAATGTAAGGAACTATACTCATTTAATTTAGGCTGCGGTTATCTCTTTTTTCAGAACCATACAAAGACTGTTTTATACTACTGTCCAAAATGTGATAACTGGGAAAGCAAAGATATAAAGACCGATACGATGTCTCGCGAATTTGAAGAAAACTCAGAAGATATCTCAAAAGAAAAACGACATCTTTTATCGTGCTCAAAATGCAAAACTCGTATGAGGAAGCAGAAAGATTTTAATTCTGAAAAGCTCCCAGTACTTATTTGTAAAAACTGCAATTCAGAATTAAAATATAATGGTGCTTATTGCTGGGATTAATGATT
>JAILNY010000134.1 GCA_024691105.1 Treponema sp.
TGTTCAGACTCCCGATTATTGCCGATTGCAAAAAACTGTGATATCCTTAAACAGTATTGCCAGTTTATCGAAATTGTCGAACAGACTTACAATAAACGTTTCCCAAGATACTCATTTAAAAAGGCAATCGAAAAAGCGATGACACAGGGAATCCTTACGGATTACCTGGACCGAAAATCGCGGGGGGTCATAAACATGCTGTGCGCAAAATATGATTACAAAATGGACATTGCCGTTAAACAGGAAGAAGCTTTTGCCGACGGAAAAGAAGCCGGCTTTCAGCAGAAAGCCATCGAAGCTGCCAAAGAATTCCTTAAAGAAGGTGACTCTCCTGAAAAAATAGCAAGATGTATTGGACTTTCTCTTGAGCAGGTTCTTAAATTAAAAGAGCAGTTAGAGACTAATATATAAATAATTTTAAAGAAAAATTCCTCGTTTACAAGCTTAGTTTTATATTTATTGTAAATACTTTATCATATAGAACAAAAAACAAATTTTTGATAAAATCTCTAAGCATTTTTGTATAGAATTTTCAAAAATTACTGGGGACAAATTATGGATAAAGTAAATACAATAAACGAATCGGATCTTGCAGAGTGCCGTAATCTTGCAGATAAATGCCGGACAGAAGCTGCAAAGCGTCTTGTGGGACAGACACAGGTTATCGATGGCATTTTAACAGCACTTGTTGCCGGCGGACATATTCTTTTGGAAGGTGTTCCGGGTCTTGCAAAGACTCTTGCAGTAAGAACATTTGCAGAGATTTCTGTTCTTGATTTTAAACGTATTCAGTTTACGCCGGACCTTTTGCCTGCCGATTTGACAGGTACTTTGATTTATGAACAGTCTGGCGGTCGCTTTACAGTTCGTAAGGGACCTGTATTTACAAATGTTGTTTTTGCAGATGAAATTAACCGCTCGCCTGCAAAGGTTCAGTCGGCTCTTCTCGAAGCAATGGCCGAACATCAGGTTACAATCGGTGAAAATTCCTACAAGCTTCCTGAACCATTTTTTGTTCTTGCAACACAAAACCCGGTAGAGCAGGAAGGTACTTATAATCTTCCAGAAGCCGAACTTGACCGTTTTTTGATGAAAATCGTAGTTCCTTATCCGACACCAAAAGAAGAAGTCGAAATCGTAAAGACCTGTGGATATGCAAATCTTGTAAAGGTTTCAGAAGTCTTTGACGAAAAAAGTCTTTCAAAATGCCGCAATCTTTTAGAGCGCATCGTGTGCGATGACAAGCTCGTTGAATACATTGTTTCAATCGTAAATGTAACACGTCCTTCAGAAAAATCATCTGGCGATGTAAGAAGTCCTGTAAGCTTTACAAAGATGAGCGACGACATTACTCGCTTTATTACTTACGGTGCATCTCCTCGTGCAGGAATTGCACTTTTACAATGTGCTAAAGTTCATGCACTCTTTCAGGGAAGAAGCTTTGTTCTCCCGGATGACATTAAAGCAGTTGCTCTTCCTGTTTTACGCCACAGACTTATTCTTTCTTACGAAGCAAGTGCATCTGGTGTTACGGCAGACGATATTATTACAAAGATTCTTGATTTTATGCCGTTGCCGTAATTTTTTGTTAAGGGCAGATTTTAACAATGGCTGAATCAGTGATTGCAGATAAAGAGTCGCTTATTCAAAAAGCGACTCTGCTTAGAATAACTACAAAAATATTAGCAAATACTCTTCAAAACGGATCTTTTAAATCACTTTACCACGGACAGGGAATCGAATTTTCAGGCGTTCGTGAATATCTTAGAGGCGATGATGTCCGCGCAATAGACTGGAACGTTACTGCGCGAAGCGGCAAGCCTTATGTAAAAATATTTGAAGAAGAACGCGAACTCCAGATTTTTTTAGTAATAGACAGATCTCTTTCCATGCAGACAGGCTCTCGCGGAAAATCAAGGCTTCAGATTGCAATGGAAATTGCGGCACTTTTAACCTTTGCCGCTGAGCACAATGCAAATCCTGTAGGTACTGTTATGTTTGGCGGTGATATAGAATTTGTTTGTGCACCAAAAAGCGGTCCAAATCAGACAATGGTTTTACTAAGCCAGTTTGACAGACTTCCGGATAAAACAAAGCGCGGTTCGGTTTTGGCAAACGCACTTACTGGTGCCGGAAAAATCTTAAAAAAGCGCTCGCTCATTTTTGTGATTTCAGATTTTAGAATGAAAGGCTGGGAAGAGCCGCTTGTTCATCTTGCAAGCCGTCACGATGTTGTCTGTGTAAGAATCGGAGACCCTTCTGATTACAGTCTTCCAGATATGGGAGCAATTTCTTTTACAGATCCTGAAAACGGTATTAAAAAAGTTCTTCCGACAACTTCCCGTTCATTCAGAAGCAGCTGGCAGGAAGACGGCCGCATGAGACTTCAGCGCTGGACTGACAGCTGTCTTAAACACGGCGGCTATCCGTTAAAGATTTCTACAACCGAAGATCCGCTTACTGTATTAACTGGATTTTTTTCTACGAGGGAAAAGCAATGAAAAAACGTTTTAATATTTTTTTAGCGCTTGTTCTCTTTGCGGCTTGCGTTCAATTGAATGCGCCGCTTTATGCGCAGGATTCAGAAGAAGTAAGTCAGGTTCTTTTACCGGTTGACGTATACGTCGGTGATCATGCCGAAATCCGCTATACGTTCCGTTCTGCAATTGACTTTTTTGCAGGCAGTAAAGATACAGAACGCGCTGAACTTGAAAATCCATTTAAGGGGCTTGAAGAAAATTTCAGCGTTGTAAAAGCAGAGCTTTACCGCGATAATATGCAGTATACGCTGCGCTTTGTAATTGTTCCATGGAAGACCGGAACAATTTCTTTTCCTTCATTCAATTTAAATACTGCACTTGGAATTGCGCCTGCTTTGCCGGCAGTAAATAATGATGACTTACAGATTTCTGAAATGCCGGAATTTTTTGTAGCGCTTTATCCGATTCAGGTAAAATCAATTGTAGAAAAAACAGGAAATCATTCCATGATGCCGCCTGTTCCTCCGATGATAATTCCTGGAACGACTTACGTCTTGTTTTTGCTAATTTTACTTTTTGTTGTATTCTTGATTTTATTTTTCAGAGTTCTTTTAAAATTTAATACGATAAGACGAAAGTGGAATTTGTATCTTAAAAAACGTGCTTATAAAAAGAACGCAGAAGATGCAATAAAGAAAATCAAAAAACTCATAAAAAATTCAAAGGCAACTGATATAGAATTTTGTTCAAGCCTGCAATTAATTACAAGAAATTATCTTGAGTTCAGATTTGGATACAGATTTTCAGCAATTTCTTCCAGTGGTGTGCGCAGTGTGTTTGAGCAGATTTGTGTTGGAGAAATGTCAAGCGAAGTTTCTTATGCGGTTGAAGATTTAACTGCAATGTTTGTCAGAACAGATTACATCCGATACGCGCACGATTCAATTGACTCGCAGCTTTATCCGCCGACAGAGCATCAGGCAATGCTTGCAAAGAATGAACGAAAGTCTTTATCAGATGTAATATTAAAAGCCATCAGCGTTTTTGAATCTAACGATGAACAGGGGGAAGAATAATATGTCCGTTGATTTTATGAACCCTGCCGGATTTTTACTTTTACTTTTTATTCCGCTTTTGTATGCTTTTAGAAAAATAAAAGTGTTTACAAAGATTTCTTTACCGCTGACTTTTTCTGACTGGGGCGGCTGGGTTTTTACATGGAATGATAAATTCAGAAACATCGCTTCTTTTATAACAGAATTTTTTTGTCTTATAGGATTTGTTCTTGTTGTGTTTGCTTTATCTGAACCTGTCGTTCACCATCAGGAGCGCGTTTATACTTCGCGTGGAACAGATGTTCTTTTTGTGCTTGATACAAGTCCTTCTATGGCGGCTCGTGATATAAACGGAGTAACGCGCCTTGAAGCAGCGGTTTCTACAATTACAAAGCTTGTCGAAGCAAATGCAGGTGCTTCCTACGGTCTTATTTCAATGGGGTCTGAGGCCGCCGTCATTGTTCCGCTTACTAACGACAAAGAAACCTTTAAGACACGACTTGCGTCTTTGTCTGTTGGCCTTTTGGGCGACGGTACTGCAATCGGAACCGGTTTAAGTACCGCTGTTTATCACATAAAAGCAACTCCTGCAAAACGAAAATGCATCGTATTACTTACAGACGGCGAGAACAATGCCGGCGAAATACATCCGGAGACGGCGAGTGCTCTTGCAAAGAAAAATGGAATCACTTTATACACCGTCGGAATCGGTACTAAGGGAACTGTTCCGCTTGAATACGTAAATCAAAAAACAGGAAAGAGTTACTCTGGATTCTTTGATTCAAACTTTGACTCTACTAATCTTGAAAAAATCGCACTCGCCGCAGGCGGCCGCTACTACAGCGTTGAGTCCCTGTCTGCAATGAACATGGCGTTGTCTTCTATCATCAAGCGTCAGGATGTTGTCCAGAGTTATTACATTAAGACTATTGATGACTATTATTACGATAAAGTTTTAGGCGT
The DNA here is from genome assembly GCA_024691105.1 of Treponema sp. Taxonomy (GTDB): domain Bacteria; phylum Spirochaetota; class Spirochaetia; order Treponematales; family Treponemataceae; genus Treponema_D. Next base: position 4,499 of record JAILNY010000134.1, read on the forward strand.
TGCAATGCTTTTTATCGCGGCCGCCTGGGTATTAAAGCGACTTTATCTTAAGGAGTATATGTAATATGAGTATTCATTTTACACGTCCGCAGTTTTTGTGGCTTTTACTGCTTTGCGTTGTCCTGATTATTTATGTTGTAAAAAAATGCCGCGAGACAAAAAAAATTGCAGATTCATTTATAAATAAAAATAACGAAGACATTGTATTATTTTCTTCAAAGCAGATTTATACACGTCTTATGCTAAAAGGTGTTTTCAGATGTTTTGCATGGGCATGTCTTGTTGTTGCTCTTGCAGGAATTTCGTGGGGTAGTGTTTCGACTCCTGTTCAGAAAAACGGAAAAGCCTGTACCTTTGTTTTTGATATTTCTTACAGCATGATGGCAAACGACGCGCCTGGAAATTTGACTCGTCTTGAAGCAAGTGTTGAATATGCAAAGATGCTCATGGATTATATGGACGGCGTTTCTATTTCCTGTGTTATCGCAAAAGGTGATGGTGTTATTGCAGTTCCTCAGACAGAAGATTTTGCAAGTATTTATTCGCTGTTTGATGTTTTGTCACCTGCGATGATGACCTCTCATGGTTCAAGTCTTGGACGCGGAATTGAAACGGCGCTAAAATCGTTTCCTTCAACTTCTTCAAAATCGCCGGTAATCATTTTGTTTACCGACGGCGATGAAACAGATTCACTTTTGCTTCCGGCATTAAATAAAGCACTGCGTGCCGGAATTGATGTGTGCATTGTCGGCTTTGGTTCTGAACGCGAAACAGAAGTTACTGCAGGCGATGGCGAGACTGTTGTAAAGACTGCGCTTCGTCAAGAAAAACTTAACAATATTTGCCGCGAGGTAAATAAGAAAAATCAGGTTGGAAAAAATTTTTCATTTATAAAAACTGCTCACGTAAAATTTATTGATGCAACAGAAGTTGGTTCTGCTGTAAAAGTAATTTATGAATTAAGAAATATTCCTCAGGATAAAAAACAGCTTACCGCAAATGAAATTCTCGAAGGCTTTTCTAATCAGGATGAAAACGTGTCTGTCGCTTACGAAATGCAGAGCGTTGACCGTCACAGATTGTTCATTATTCTTGCAGTCTTGTTTTTTATTGTAAGTATTCTTGTTTCAGAATTTTCTGTAAAGCATCTTAAATCTTTACTTGGTGCAGGAATTATAATTCCAATGCTCTGTCTTACTTCGTGTAATTCAAGCTTTAATGATTCCAAGCGTATTCTTGAAAGTACCTGGAACTGGTATCAGAAAGATTACAATAAAGCAATCAGCGGCTTTACAGAGACAATTGAATCTACACAAAATTCTCAGGACGATCTTGTAAGACAGTATGCACTTTATGGGCTTAGTGTTACTTATCTTATGCAGAACGAAAAAAATGCAAGCCTTGAACGTCTTGAACAGATAAGCCCTGACGCGCCGGTAAAAATTAAATATGCATCGTATTATAATGCAGGAATTATTGCGCAGCGCGAAGGTGATTACGAAAAAGCAATCGAGCTTTTTAAGCTTGCACTTTTAGTTTCGCCGGATAGTGTAAATGCAAAAGTTAATCTTGAGTTGTCGCAGACGCAGGAAAGTCAGAAGGCGCGTGAAGGGCAAAAAGAAATGATGCCTGCTGTAGAAAATCAGGATTCAGAATCGGATGTAGAAAAAACTATATTTAACCGAATGCGGGAGAATGATCAAAAGCAATGGAAAAATTACGAATCACCAGAGAAAAACAATTCTGTAATCGATTACTAGTTTCGATTTTTTTTGTTCTGTTTTCTCTCTGCTCTGCGGCATTTTCTATAACGCCGCTTGAAATAAAGAATCTTGTAATTCTGTCTCAGGAAAATGTTTTTTTTACAAATCAGGAATTAAAATTTGTTCTTGAAATTCCAGATACTGTTCCGCAGGATGTTCAGACAGAATTGCAGAATATGAAAGACGGCGTGTCATTTGTTTCATCGCGCCGAATGGAATATTTTACAGATAGCGGTCAGACTGGAACAAGAGTAGAGTTCTGGTTTACGTTTCACAACACCGGGCTTATAGAAATTCCACCTCTAATTGTACGCATAAAAGGCCGCACTTATTATCTGCCTTTTGAAAAAGTTCAGATTTACGAAAATCCAAAAACAATTGCGCCTCGTCTTTTGATTGATATCAATCATCAGAAAATGATTTATTCAAATTACGAGTCATATTCAAAGTCGCTTGAAAATTTTACATCTACAGTTTCTGAACCGATTGAGCTTACTATTTATGTTCAGTATGCATCACAGATAAAGCAGTTTGGTTATGAAATTCCCAAGGATTCGATATTTGAAGAATTAAACAGATATGAAATAATTCAGGGAAAAGCGCGCTCAACTGAATTTTCTCAGGAGCGAATTCCTGTTGCAAAATTTAAATGGACTCCGCTTAAGGAAGGAAAATACCAGCTTCCAAATGTAAGACTTCTTGCAACTGCATACAGCGGTCGAAGCCTGGAACTTTCTCTTCCTGACTATCAGTTGATTATAACAAAGCGGACTACTCCTGTTGAAGATGCAAAAAAATCTGACCATGAGCTTTTTGCCTATGCTCTTTCAAATCCGATGGAAGAATCAAACGTTGAAAAACCAAATAAAGCAACAAAGAATGATTTTTATCAGATTGCAGCCCTCAGAAGCCGCGAGCGTCATTCATTTGATTTTACAGGCTCGGCTCATAAAGACCGTATTATTCTTGAACGCAGCATTGGAATTACAACAAGTCAGAACGAAGCAAGTGTTCCGCTTTTGTATGCACTTTTAATCGGCTTTGTTTTATTTTTGTCTGTGGCAATAATTTTATTTTTTATTCATAGAAGTACAATGGCGGTTTTAGTGCTTGCGCTGAGTGTAGTCTTTGGTTCGTTTGCTGTAATTTCTGCGATGTTTGTTTCAGAAAAGCACGCGATTGTTGCAGGCGGTTCAATCAGTCCTGTGCCGGAAGACTCTGCAATGTCAAGCACGGCTGTAACTGCCGGTACTTGCGTCCGTATAAAGGAGCAGACTGATTTGTGGTTTTACATTGAATACAACGAAAACGGCGGCTGGATAAAAAAAGAGAATCTCATTGTAATAGAGTAGCGCAGGGGAATTTAAGATGAATTTTTCTGATGTAATGGAAAAATGGCTTAGCAGCCACGAAACCGTTGATAAAGACAAAACCTCGGAAAAATACGAGCAGAGCCGTAAAATGAATTCTGCTTCCTACGTAAAAGACCTGCCGGTGGACGCAACTCTTGACCTGCATGGTTTGACCCGCGACGAAGCATGGAACAGTCTTGAGATTTTTACCGGCGACTGTCTCCGCCGCGGTTTTAAGAAAATTCTTATCATTCACGGAAAAGGAAATCACGGCGGAGACCGCGAGCCTGTTTTGGGCGACCTTGTCCGCCTTTTTATCGAACGAAATCCTCATCTTGGCGCAAGTGGTCATCCTGATCGTACTCAAGGTGGAAGCGGTGCCACCTGGGTTATAATCAAAAAATAGCGCGTTTTAGCGTAAAATTCACATAAATCTGCTTATTTTCCACTCCTTAAAATCTTATTTTTTATAGAAATACTACCTTTTCAGGTAGTTATAAAAAGTAATTTGTATTGTATCATATGCCAATATAATAAAAGGCGTGCTTTGCAGTTTTGTAAAAAAGAGGGACTAAAAATGTCCAAAATGTACAATTCTTCTATACAAAACTTGGGTTTTGCTATAAAATAAGTAGGTTAATAATATAGTAAAAAAATATGAAAATTTGTTTTTCATTTAATATAAAAAGAGAGTGCAATGAAAAATTCAGAAACGAATAAAAACAAAGTTAAGTATCCTATCGGCTTTAAACTTGTACTTATTATTTCAATCCTTATAGTTGTTTCGCTTGGAACAGTTACATTCCTTGTAAGCTTTATCGTAGGCGAAGATGTCCGCAATACTGCCGAAAAAAACAATTTTGCCATTGCTGCAAGTATCGGAAAAACTGCCGATAACGAGTTGTCCACGGTGCGGTCAAATGTCTTTTTGATGCTTGATATGCTTAATGCGGCAGGTTCTTCTGGTGTTTTAAGCCGTCAGACAACTGCTTACTTTTTTGAACGAAATCAGAACATTGCAGCCGTTATAATTCCGGGGTCAAAAGATCTTATCAACAACAGATATTTTACTTCAAACGAGCTTGATACAGGAATTGTAGAAGACTTTCTCCTTTCTCATCAGGAAGAAGTTACCAGCGCAGAGCAGGGAACTTCTCTTGTTTTAAATGCGACTCCGGTTTTTGATCTTCCGATGATTGCATGTTTTTATCCGTGGAAGGGCTCGGGCTTTGATCAGGCCGTAGTTATTTTTTATTCAGCAGATTCGCTTTCGGATGCGTGTGGTACAACCGGTTCTGGAAGTGATATTTATGTTATAAACCATGAGGGTGACATACTTGTTCACTCGGACTTTAATCTTGTAAAGGCTGGTTCTAACGTTGCAAAGATGCCGCTTGTAAAAATGATGCGCGATGATTCATCTGACAACCGCCAGGAACTTTTTAAGATGGAAGACGGTAAGGAATATTTTGGCGCTTATTCAAAGATTTCGATTGCCGATGTAAGTGTTCTTGCTATGATCGAAAAAAATACAGCGCTTGCTGTTGTAAGACGTCAGGTATTGTTAAATTCATACCTTGCTCTTGCCGTTTTGTTTATTTCGGTTTTATTCATCTTCCTTTATTCTAAGACTTTAAGTAATCCTCTTAAACGCCTTACTGCTGTTGCCAACGAAATTAAGCAGGGTAACTTTAATACAGAATTATTTGACACTCTCAGCGGAAAAAACAAAAAGCCGCGTAACGACGAAATCGGTATTTTGATTGAAAGTACAAAAGATGAACGCGAGATTTTGAATACTGTTTCACGCCTTACAAACAAAGGTGTTGCAAAGGCTGTTGTTCGTAAAGAGATTGACTTTGAACCGCATTTAAAAGATATTACGATTTTCTTCTCTGATATCCGCGGCTTTACTGCAATTTCTGACGGCTTTAACAAGCGCTTTGGTGAAAAATCTGCTGCAGAGATTATCAGCTTTTTGAACGACTATATGAGCCGCATGGTTAACTGTATTACAATTTCAGGCGGTAACGTAGATAAGTTTGAAGGCGATGCTATCATGGCCTGCTGGGGCGTTTTGCGTGATGACAGTCTTGAATTTGAAAAAATGCCGGACTCAAATCCACAGAAAGCCGAGCTTGCAAAAAAGCATGCTGACCATGTAAAGCTTGACGCTATCAATGCCCTGCGCGGCGTTCTTGCAATGCGTTATGCCCTTATGGTTTACAATAAGGCAGCCGAAGCCTTTACTAAAGAGCATGAGGGAGAACCTCTTGCAAAATACAAACCGCATATCAGAATCGGTTCCGGTCTTAACTCTGGCCGCGCGACAGTTGGTTTTATGGGATCTTATGACAAGATGGAATTTACATCTATCGGTGATGCCGTAAACCTTGCAAGCCGTACAGAAAGTTCTAACAAGCCTTGTGGAACTGATATGCTTATTACAGAAGATACATATAATCTTATTAAAAACGATTTTATTAAGTGTCCTGAAAATAACTTTACTATCAAACCTGAAAATCAGAAAAACGAAGTTGTCGTAGAAGTAATTCCTGTTACATTTGAAGTAAAAGGAAAGGGTAAGCAGCACTTTTACGGCGTAGTTAATATGCCTAACTTTGATATAGAAGAATTCTTTAAGACAACAGATCCTGACTTTAAAGTTGATCCTGATTGTGATAAGGCAATCGGACCTAAGGGACCTAAGACATTAGCAGAAGTAAGAACCTTGTTGGGTATTCCAACACCAGATTTCGGCGGAGTGAACCTTGATGCAGAAGAAAGCAAAGTTACAGCTAGCTGATATAATATTTGTCTTTGTCTGTATCGTTGGTTCTATTTTCAGCGTCTGGAAATTTGAAAAGACCTACTTTCTGGCTTTGACAAAACATGATACTCCAATTGCAACCATCACATTTAAGCACAAGACTGCACAGCGTCAGTTTTGGGAAGGTGTAATATGGGATCGTCTTCGCCAGAATTCTGATGTATACGAAGGTGACCTTGTACGAACAGCCCCAAGCTCTTCTGCAACCGTTTTCTTTACTGACGGTAACATAATGGAACTTCGTGAGAACACTCTTGTTCGCCTTAATCTTAAGAAAGACGGTACTAACGAAGTTGACTTTATGGAAGGTAACATCTCTGTAGACAGTGCCGGCTCTGCATTTTCTATCAAGGCTGGTTCTTCTGTTGTAGAAATCGAAAAGGGTGGTTCTCTTAGTGCTGGTCGTGGCGAAGATAACAAAGCCTTTAGTCTTCAGGTTCAGAACGGAGGCGCCACATATTTTGACGGCGAAGGCAATATCCAGATTGGTGATGGAAACGGTATTACCGTTGATGAAAGCGGTGCAATTAAAAAGGGTGTGCTTGCAGTTAATACGCCTTCTATGTCAGAGCGCTTTGTAAACTTTTCAAGCGAATTATATCCTGTAGATTTTAAATGGACTGCTTCTGTAGATGATGCTCTTATCGAATTGTCAGATTCAAAAAGCTTTAAAGAAATTCGCGAAAGCTATCATATAAAGGGTGCATATTCAACACGACTTATGCTTGCTGCCGGTATTCATTACTGGAGAATATCTGTTACAACTTCTGAAAATATTACAGAGGTTGCCCTTGGACGTATTGAAGTTCTTAAGACTTCTTCCCCAGAGCTTGTTGCACCTGTAAATAATTATCAGGTTAATTATCGATCAAAGACACCTGTTATCCGCTTTATCTGGAAGGACTGTCCTTATGCAACTTCATACCAGCTGGACATTAGTCGTTCAAGCGATATGTCAAATGTTGTTTTTGCAAAGCGCGTTTCTTCTCCTTCGTTCTTTGTTTCAAAGCTTGAAAAAGGAACTTATTACTGGCGCGTTACTCCTTATTACGTAATTAATAATATTGGTCTTAAGGGCAGTTCAGATATCGGAACATTTACGATTAATCAGAGTGGGCGTCTTGAGGCACCTCGACTTAATGTACCTCAAGAAGGTGGAATTGTTAATACACGAATTCCTCTTTCTGACGGAACTAAATCTTATTGTAAAGTAAACTTCTCATGGCGCGATTGTCCTGAAGCACAGAATTATGAAATTCTTCTTTCGCGCGATAAAAACTTTAGTTCACCTCAGATTTCTGCAACTACTTATGACAACTATTTTATCATTGATACCCAGAATACAAATATCGATAACGGTAAATGGTACTGGAAGGTAATTGCAAAGGATGTAGAAGGAAATACTTCGCCTTCGGTAACAGGTTCCTTTGTTGCAATTGACGCTAACGCAGAACAGAGAACTTTGTTCCCTGTTGAATCATACAGACTTGCATCAACACAGTCTCAGGATATCCGTTATGTATGGAAATCAAATATTCCGGGTGACACTGTATTTGAACTTGCAACTGATAACGAGTTTACACATATTGTTCATAGTCAGATAACTGTAAACAATTCTATTAACGGACGTTATCTTGCTCCTGGAACATACTTCTGGCGCATCAGATCAAATCTTGAAGGTGTATCTTTTGAGACTCCTGCAAAGACTTTAATCGTTGAACCGCCTATGGAAGCTCCTTCTTTGATGAACCCAGTTGACGGTGGTCTTGCGGTAATCAGACCTAAAAAGCCATTTAAATTTACATGGAATGCAGTTGAAGGTGCAGACTATTATCAGTTAAAGATTTATAACCGTAATAATCCGGAAGATCCGATTTATAACAGAAACTTTATAGAAGGTTCTCCAGATTCTAAAACTGTAAGCTTAGAAGTTAATCTTGAAAACTATGCAGAAACAGAATACGGTCTTTCTATTCAGGCATTCAGAGAAGAAACACCAAAAGCTTCGCGTTCATCCAGCTATATTGGTGAGTTTAAGTTTACTGTTGTAAAGATTAAACTTATTTCGCTTGTATATCCGGAAGATAAGGTTGTAATTAATGGTGTTGATGCAATTAAAAAGCCTGATGTATTTAAATGGAAGTATGTTGCAAGCTTACCTAAATCTTCACTTGTAATTTATAAGGATTCAATTAAGCCGGAGAATCTCGTAGCAGAAATAAAAAATCCGTCGCGTACTGTAGAAATGCCTCGCTTGTACGAAGGAAATTATTACTGGACAATGGTCGGATTTACAGAAGATGAATTTGATGTTTCTGCCGAAGACTTCAGAACTTTCTCTATTACAGAGATTGAAAAACTTCCTGAAGTTCAGATTGTTTCTCCAAAAGAGAGAATATCTTTTGACAAGGATTATTTTAAGACCTCTCGTAAGATTGTCTTTGAATGGAAGGCAATGCCGCATGCAGATAGATATGTCTTTACAGTCTACGACAAAAATAAAAAGCCTGTAATTGAAAAAATCTTTAATAAAGATGTCTTAAAATATGAACTTACGGATTTCTCTCTGCTTTCTGTAGGAAACTTTACATGGACAATTGAAGCACAGTCGATGTTTGAAGGATATGTTTTCCAGCATGGAAAAAATCCAAAGCATTATTTTAAGATTAATCTTCCTAATTTGTCTAAGCCAAAAACTAATGACGATGGAGTGCGCTATGGAAAATAAGTTTTTGGTATTAAGAAAGTTAGTTTTGTCGTGTGCGGTTCTTCTTTTGAGTTCTGCATGTTTTGCCCAGATTTATTATGTAACAGAAGATGAAAAGGGTAATCAGACAATTTTCCAGACATTCAGCTGGGAACAGGATGACGGTGTATTAAAATATGAATTTATTCTTGAGCGCGAAGTAAAAGGAAAATTTGTTGAAATAAAGCATGAAGAACTTGAAACAAGTTCGATAGACCTTACTCTTGAAAACGGTAATTACCGCTACAAGGTTCTTGCCTATAACTTTTTGGGCTTTCTTGAGACAGAAACTGACTGGATTACAGTAAATATTGTTAAGGCTTACCAGCCAAAGGTAAACAGTGTTTCTCCTGGTGTTATTTATCTTGAAGATGATCAGGACGGTGTGTTTGTTATTGAAGGTCATGAATTGTCTTCTACAACAGAGTTTTATCTTTCTCATAATTTTAAGACAGAAGGAAAGACAAAGGCTGAAATTCTTGAATACGATGATCACAGAAAGAATAGGGTAAAAATTAAATTTGATCCTAAAAAACTTGATGCCGGAAAATGGAAAATTGTTGCAGTAAACGTTGGTGGATTAAAGGATGCAAAAGACAATCCTAATATCCGATGGAAAAAGTTTGTAGACTTTGACATTTCTGCAGGCTATGCACCAATGTTTATTGTTGCAAGTCCGGATATCCCAAAATATTTTGACAAGGATATGCTTTTACTTGTTCCTACTGTCAGAATGACGCTGTATCCTATAAAGAGACGCTTTGGTTATTTTGGTCTTGAACTGAATGGTTCTGCAGCCCTTATGGAAAAATCGGCTTCGACCTTTAAGCTTGGAACAGGAATCGTAAACGCAAATGTAATGCTTGTTTATAAAAAGTTCTTTGTAAAAAAACGCTTTGCGATGGATATTCATGCGGGTGCCGGTGTTGTAGGATTTTTGGGCATGCAGTTTCAGTTTCCTCATGACATTAAGTCAGAACAGATGAACTCTCTTAATATCTGTGCTGCTGGTGGAATTTCTGCCCAGGTATTCTTTGTCAAAGGGCTTTATGCAGAGTTTGGCTGCGACTACGTTTATACGTTTATGTCGGATATGCAGTTTATGTATGTTCAGCCGCAGATTTCGGTGGGGTGGGAGTTCTAGAGCTCGCAAGTTACAATTCAATTTAGGATATCGCTTGTTGCGAGCTCCACGAGTTCGCGTGGCGAACTCTGTGTCTTTGAGGTCGCTTCTAGAATGCAGTAAATTACCTTTCCGGTAAACAGTTCAATTGTGCTGCGTTCCACGCGATTTTTCAAATCGCTGTGTATTTGGGTTTTTAAATTACCCTCCCGGTAAGCAACTCTAATGTGCTGCGTTTCACGAGTTCGCGTGGCGAACTCTGTGTTCTATTCAATCGTTGCGGCGATTACGGCTTTTATCGTATGCATACGGTTTTCCGCTTCGTCAAAGACAACAGACTGTTTTGATTCAAACACTTCATCTGTGACTTCCATTTCAGAAATACCAAATTTTTCACTTATTTCTTTTCCAATTTTTGTTTCAAGATTATGGAACGACGGAAGGTCATGCATAAAGATTGCAGTCGGCTTTGCCTTTTTCATTACAGCGGCATTTACCTGATATGGCTTAAGGTCGTTAATACGTTCAGCCCAGACTTCATCCGGTTCACCCATAGAAACCCAGACATCAGTGTAAATAATGTCTGCATCTTTTGCTGCTTCATCGACATTTTCTGTAAGAGTAATTGAACCACCCGAAGTTTTATTCCATTCGTTGCATTCTGCAATAAGCTTTTCGTTTGGAAAATACTTTTTATTGGTGCAGGCAACAAAATTAATTCCAAGTTTTGAACATACAATGCAAAGAGAGTTTCCGATATTAAATCTTGCATCGCCAAAGTAAACAAGCTTAAGTCCCTTAAAGTGACCAAAGTTTTCTTTTACCGTCAGCATGTCAGCAAGCATCTGAGTAGGGTGGTATTCATCTGTAAGACCATTCCATACAGGAACTCCGGAATATTTTGCAAGGTCTTCAACAAGCTTTTGTCCAAAGCCGCGGTATTCAATTCCTTCAAACATTCTTCCAAGAACGCGCGCCGTGTCAGCAATACTTTCTTTTTTTCCAATCTGAGAGCCTTCTGCAAGGTATGTTGTCATAATTCCAAGGTCGTGTGCTGCAACTTCAAACGAACAGCGGGTGCGTGTACTTGTCTTTTCAAAAATGAGGGCAATGTTTTTGCCACGATGAGTATCAACAGGAATATGCTTCTTTTTTTTGTCTTTAAAATCTGCTGCAAGGTCAATCAGATAATTGATTTCTTCAGCAGAAAAGTCCTTAAGAGTAAGAAAACTGCGTCCTTTTAAATTAATACTCATTCTGTCACCTCAGGTTTTTAACTTGCGCACGCTTTATATTTCGTGAAAATAAAAACGTCTGCGTTCTTTAATAAGAAAGCAGAATTTTACTATATATTAAGAAAACATTCAAGGTTCATCGCCGCGAGTAAATTACAGGCGGTGTTGTGCCTTGAACGGAGAGGCGCATTATGTTATATTCACTTTAATAAAAAAAACAAAGGTGGAATTTATGTATATTACTTGTCTTGATCTTGAAGGTGTTCTTGTTCCAGAAATCTGGATTGCATTTGCAGACGCTGTTGGAATCCCGGAACTTCGCCGCACAACCCGCGATGAACCTGACTACGATAAACTTATGAAGTATCGTATCGATATTTTAAAACAGCATAAGCTTGGTCTTAAAGAAATTCAGGCAACTATCGAAAAAATTGATCCTCTTCCAGGTGCAAAGGAATTTCTTGATGAACTTCGTTCCTTCTGTCAGACTATTATCATAAGTGATACATTCAGTCAGTTTGCAGGTCCTCTTATGAAAAAACTCGGACAGCCGACAATTTTCTGTAATACACTTGAGGTTGCCCCTGATGGTGAAATTACCGGTTATAAAATGAGATGTGAAAAATCTAAACTGACAACCGTAAAAGCCTTGCAGTCAATCGGTTACGATACAATTGCAAGCGGCGATAGCTTTAACGACCTTGGAATGATCCAGGCTTCTAAAGCAGGATTTTTATTCCGTTCAACAGAAAAAATTATCAAAGAGTATCCGCAGTATCCTGCTTTTACAGAATACTCGGAACTTTTGTCTGCGATTAAAAAAGTAGTACTTTAGAATGAGAAAGGTTCTGCAGGGCCAAGCTCTGTAACCTTAAACTCACGTAACGTAAGGCCGCTCTGGGCAAAGAACATGTTCAATACAATGTAGCGCCCGAACGAGCCTTTCGTTTCCATCTTCTGCGGAACGTATTCACCATGTGTTCCATTCCAGCAAAGACTTGCAACGTTTACACCGTTCCATGCAACGCTTACGTTAATCTGTGCAAGATCATTTTCGCCGGTCTTTCCAAACCATTCAAACCGATATCTTTTTGAGTTGTCGCATACAAGCCCAAAGCTGAACGAATGTCCTCTGCTTGTGTCAACTTTATCAAGCGGAATTGAAAGTCCGTCAACTACATCGTAGTAAACAATGTCTTCTGCACTTGAGTCCATTGCAGTTTCCTGGCGGTGAATAATTTTTACTTTCCAGTCTTTATTTTCAAAGCGCATCTGTGCGTGGCTCTTTTTAAGGAATGAAATCGTATTAAATGCACTTCTCAAAAGTTCTTCGCGCTTTAATGAACCGTCTTTAAGAGAAGAAAGTGTATTGTCACCATGAGTATTTTCTGCGGCATTTGGAACAACCATGTAAAGGTCGTTCTGTGCACGGACATTCTGTGCAATGTTATTGCGTACAGGTTCTTTGCCTTCATCGTTAGATTCTGCCCACCAGTCAGTCATTACGATTCCTTTAAAGCCCCAGTCCTTGCGAATAATCAGAGTATTAAGATCGTAGTTTCCGCCGGCCCACATTCCGTTGATTGCACCATAAGATGTCATGATAACATCAGCACCGTTTTTAACTGCCATTTCAAATCCGGTAAGATAAATCTCGCGTAAAGCGCGTTCACTTACAACAGAGTTACTTACCCAACGGCCTGTTTCCTGATTGTTGCAGCAAAAGTGTTTGAGCGAACCTGTAACGCCCGCACTCTGAAGCCCCTTGATAATTGCAGAAGCAAAGATTCCTGTAACGTAAGGGTCTTCTGAAAAATATTCAAAGTTGCGTCCGTTAAGAGGATGGCGGTGAATGTTAATTCCAGGGCCAAGAAGAACATCAATTTTATTATAGACCATTTCAAGGCCTGTAAATGAATAGAGCTTTTCGATTAATTCAGGATTAAATGTACTTGCCTGTAATGTTCCGTTTGGAAGGCTGAATGCCTGAGCGCCAGAGTCCATTCTGATTCCACTAGGACCGTCTGTACAGCAGCCGCAAGGAATTCCTTTTTCTTTAAGAGAATCTGTTACACCGCCAAAGGCTGCGGCAGTTCCCGGGGTTACCTTTGGACTTCCCATTCCTTCGCCGCGTACAAGGCAGGAAAGCTCCTGGTCTGTAAGTGATGAAACAAGAGTTGCAATCTCTTTGTCCTGTTTTGAAAGACTTTCCAAAAGATTCTGGCTTGCAAGGCCCTGATCACGATGTTTGTTCTGATAAGGAGCAGAAGCCTTAACTGTTTCTTCTGTAAAGGTGAGGGTTTTTGATGAGTCATCAAAAGAAGAAGCCTTAAGGCGCTTAAAGTCGACAACCGGTTTTAAAGCGTCGCTGACTTTTTCAAGGACAATTGTTTTATCGAGAGGAAAGCTTCCGATGCTTGTAAGATTACGGATAGAGTTTCCGATAAAGAACTCGTAAGTTCCTTCTTCTATAACAAAGCATCCGGCATTTCCTGTAACGCCTGTATCATCAAAAGAGCGCACTCGTGAAAGATCAAAATCAAAAGTAAGAGTCTGAGAACTTCCTTTTTTAAGAAGCTTAGTCTTTTTAAATTCAGCAAGAACTAAAGAAGGCTTTCCAAGTTTTCCCTGTGGACATTGCACATAAAGCTGAACAGTTTCTTTACCGTTGTATTTTCCAGTGTTCTTAACTTTTGCCTTAACTGTCACGTGTGGAATTTCAGAACCTGCATCAAATTTAAAATCTGTCGCAGGAATTTCAAACTGTGTATAAGAAAGACCGAATCCAAACGGATAGAGGACTTTATCTTTTGCGGCGCTTTCAAAATATCTGTAGCCGACAAAAATGTCTTCTGCATATACGTTGTCTTTAAGGCTTCCAAAGTTTTTAGAAGCAGGGTAGTCACAGATTTTTTCTGCGATTGTGTCTGTTAATTTTCCGGAAGGGCTTACAATTCCTGTAAGAACATCACTTACGCCGTCGCCGCCAATCATTCCTCCCTGCCATGTGTAAAGAACTGCTTTAATATTGAATTCTTTTACAAAATTCATGTCTATGATATTTCCGGTGTTTAAAACGACAATTGTTTTTTCAAAAGCAGAGCTTACGTTTTTAATCATGTTTTTTTCTTCTGTAGTTAAAAACCATGAGCCTTCTGTTTCAATGTTATCTTTGTCTTCGCCTGCTGTGCGTCCGATGATGATAACGGCCGCATCATTACGGCCGGCTGTCTCTTTAGCAAGGCTTTCAGAAACCTGCATTTCTTTCTGGCACCACGGCTCTTTACCCCAGCCGACACCAAGTTCAAAAGGATTTGCCTTTTCCCAGTCCAGGTAAACTTTTTCAAGTTCAGCGTCAATCTGGAGGCGGCCACTTTTTTTAAGTCCGTCAAGTATTCCGATAACCTCGGTAACGTTTACCATTCCGCCAGAGCCGGTTCCGCTTTTGTAGTAGTCATGCTGAATGCGTCCAAAAACTGCAATCTTTGTTCCTTTCTTTAATGGAAGTACGTCATTTTTGTTTTCAAGCAGGACACAGCCTTCCTGAACAACCTGTCGTGCTGTCTGTATATATTTATTCCAGTCAAGTGTCTTTTTCATTTTTATCCCCCGTGCAAAAGAAAATTGCAAGTTGTGTAACTATAGCAAAGAATATAAATCGTTTCTAGTCGGGAAAGGGGCGGCAGATCCGCGCGTGCTTAGGTCGCGACCTTGCATGGGGGTGCAAGGTGGAAGGCACTGAGTGCATTGAGACTTTTTTTTATAAAGGCTATAATCAATTTTGAGTCGAGTTTAAAATGAAGCTTAGGTTAGAAACTGTAATATTATTTATCTGCGCATTATTTTTTGTTTCGTGTAAGACTGAAAATGAAACAATTGTCGACCTGCGCTCCGGCTGGAAATATTCACTCGTTTCGCCTTACGAAGATTTTTCAAATTACAAGCTTGCTCCTGATTCAGAATTAATTCATCTGGGCGCGCTGACCAAAAACAAGAGCGATACAATTTACCTTTCAAAGGAATTTATTCTTCCTCTTAGCCTTCAAAAGCAGGACATTTCTCTTTTCTTGGGGCATATTGCCTGGTACGATAAGGTTTACTTAAATCAATACCTGATTGGTTCAAGTTATTCAGAACCAGAAAAACAAATTCCTCTCTGGAATAAGCCTCATTTTTACGAAATTCCAGAAGAACTTTTACAGCCTGGCGTTAATAGAATTGTCTTAGAAATTACAATTAAAAAAACAGGATATTTTTTACCGCCTGCATTTATTGCTCTTCACGATTTTGTTTACCGCACTTATATAAATGACTTGTTCTGGAATGTCTGCGTTTATTTTTTGTTTGCGGGCGCTCTTTTATTTTTGATTTTCTATTCTATTTATTTTGTATCAAAAACTGATTCTAAGCGCCTCATGATTTTTTATCTGCTTATCTGTTTTTTAACTTTTATCAATATGGCATTTTTATATGCGCCGCTTCTTCCTTTTAAGATGCCTTACTTTGTATCGCCGCTTATTTTTATCGGAGTGAATTTAATTCTTCTACCGCTTATAGTTCTGGTCGTCCTTATCGCTTTTATAAAAGAATATTTATATATAGAAAAAAATCGTATAAAAATTGCAGTTAAAAAACTTGTGTGCATTTTATTTATTCCGATTTTATTTGTGGCTCTGGATTTATTTTTTCATGCAGGAATGCAGTTTGATTTTTTACCATATATTTCGTTTATGGGATTTCCGTTGTGCGTGGTTTTTCTTTCGTTTGTTGCATTAAAGCCGAAAACACCGGAAGTAAAAACTGCTTCGTCTTCCTCTCTTCATGAGGTGAAGGTAAATCCGTTTGTCGTAAAGCATCTTTTGCCGCGGCCTTTTGACTATGATGTTGCATATTGTTTTAAGGCTTTGCAAAATAATTCATGTACCCTTTATGATTTTTTTGTCAACGATCGGGTTATGAATGGTCTTGCATTTTTTGAATTATCCGATGAATGCCGCCGTACAGAAAATTTAGTTGAATTTAAAAATATTGCAAATCATATTATTAATCAAAAATTTTTGTCAGGAAAAAAATCTTCACTTCCGTCAATTCTTCAAAGTATACAAAAAGGAATTTTACAAAAGAATCAAAACGCTCAAAATTATTTATCCGGAATTATTATAAGAACGACAGAAAATAAAATTGAATATGTCAATTTAAATCACACCTGTGGATTTTTTAAGAACAGTTTACGCGGTCGCTGCGTTCCGATAAAGCTTTCTTCAAATAATTCAGAAGGCTCAGCTTCACAAACTGAAAACCCTCAGTCTTTTAAAACTTACGGACTGGGTTTTTCGATAGCAGAAGACGATGCGCTTATTTTATATTCGGATTCACTTGAAAACTCAACCAATGCCGGTGGCGAGGCCTTTGGATCGATGAGGTTACGACAGGCATTTTTGCAGGCTGACGGAAAAAGTGCAGAAGATAAATTGTCTTATGTGCTGAATATGTTTTTTAATTTTACACAGGGCGGAACTATTACAGGCGACGTTACTGCGATTGTAGTCCAGCGCGCGTAACCCGTGCAGTCCGCAGTTGCCCGACACCGGCAATTATTGTAAAATACACTCATGAATATTAATAACAACGCGACCAATGTAAAAAAAGAACTTCTTGTTCGTATTGCAAAACTTCAGCTGGCAGGCGAACTTGATTCTCGAAAAATAAATAAAATCCCGACCGAGATGCGGCCTGCAGGAACTCAGCCGCTTGGCTGCTGTATTTACCATGACCGCGAACTTTTGCGAATGCGTCTTCTTGCCCGCATGGGAATTTCTGTAGAAAACTATAACGATATAAATGACCTTGATGATTATGCAAAAGAGGCCCTTAAGCGCGAAAGCCCGACCTGGCCTATGATTACCGTTTTGCACGAAGCCTGTAACGGATGTGTCAAACAGAACTTTATGGTAACAAATGCCTGTCAGGGATGCTTTGCCCGGCCTTGTATGGTGAACTGTCCAAAGAAAGCAATTCACATTGTTCATCATGCACACATCGATGCAGAAAAATGTATCCACTGCGGTCTTTGCGAGCAGAACTGTCCTTACCACGCAATCATTAAGATTACGGTTCCGTGCGAAGCCGCCTGTCCTGTCGGCGCAATTTCTAAAGGCGAAGACGGTCACGAAGTAATTGATTTTCATAAGTGTATTTATTGCGGTAAGTGTATGAGCGAATGTCCGTTTGGCGCCATGATGGACAAGAGCCAGCTTGTGGATGTAATCAAACATATTATGGCAGGACACAAAGTCAGCGTAATGTATGCGCCGTCGATCGCGTCGCAGTTTAAGTGTAGTGCAGGGCAGCTTGAACGCGGCTTTGAACAGCTTGGTTTTACAAAGATTTACGAAGTTGCCCAGGGCGCCGATATTACCGCCG
The DNA here is from genome assembly GCA_024691105.1 of Treponema sp. Taxonomy (GTDB): domain Bacteria; phylum Spirochaetota; class Spirochaetia; order Treponematales; family Treponemataceae; genus Treponema_D. The sequence continues at coordinate 21,971 of JAILNY010000134.1, forward strand.
ACCGCGAGGCTGCAGAGTTTACTGAACGAATGCAAAAAGGTGACAAGCTTATGACAACCTCGTGCTGTTCTGCTTATGTCCGCGCTGTTCATATACATGTTCCGGACCTGGATCCGTGTGTTTCTGAGACCAGAAGTCCTATGCACTATGCGGCCGAGCTTGCCAAAAAAGATGATCCTAAATGCGTAACTGTGTTTGTAGGCCCGTGTCTTGCAAAACGCCGCGAAGGTTTTGATGACGAGTTTGTAGACTATGTAATTACTGCAGAAGAGCTTTCGGCTTTCTTTACCGCAAAGGCAATAGAACCCGGCAAGCTCGAGCCGGTCGTTAAAACGGACGTTCCTTCAAGCAGCGCAAGAAACTTTGCCCGCACAGGTGGAGTCGCAGAAGCTGTAAAATGCAGGCTTTCAGATTCTTCTATATTAAAGCTTGATGTTATTAACGGGCTTGATAAAGAGGGAATGAAAAAACTTCGCTATTATGGTGATATTCAATCAGGACGCGTTCAGCCAAAAGAAACTGACGGAAATCTTGTCGAAGTTATGAGCTGTCAGGGCGGCTGTGTTGCAGGTCCATGTGTCATTCAAAAGGTGAACGTTGCAAACATTCAGCTTGATAAGTATGTAAAAGAATCGCCGTCAGAGAAGTAAATTCACGCCGAATTTCAAAAATTTCGTTTGACTTACTATCAAAAGTATCGTAAAATGAATTTAATAATATAAACGGTTCAATTTGGGGCAAAAATGCCGGAATTGGGCTAAAATGGGAGGCCATAATGGCTAAAGTAGAACTTAAAGGCATTGGAAAAATCTACGACGGCAATGTCCGCGCAGTAAAAAATGCCAACATTACAATCGAAGACAAGGAATTCTGTGTTTTCGTAGGTCCATCTGGATGTGGTAAATCAACAACTCTTCGTATGGTTGCTGGTCTTGAAGACATTTCAGAAGGTAAACTCTTCATCGACGGAAAAGAGATGAACGACGTTCCACCAAAAGACCGCGATATCGCAATGGTATTCCAGAACTACGCATTGTACCCACATATGTCAGTATATGACAACATGGCATTCGGTCTTAAAATCCGCAAGATGGACAAGAGCGAAATCGACCGCCGTGTAAAAGCAGCTGCAAAACAGCTTGACCTTGAGCAGTATCTTACACGTAAGCCAAAGGCTCTCTCTGGTGGACAGAGACAGCGTGTTGCTGTAGGACGCGCTATCGTACGTAATCCAAAAGTATTCTTGTTTGACGAACCATTGTCAAACCTTGATGCTAAACTCCGTGTAACAATGCGTTCAGAAATCGCAGCATTGCACAACCGCCTCCAGGCAACAATGATCTATGTAACACACGACCAGATCGAAGCTATGACTCTTGGTGACAAGATCGTAGTAATGCGCGATGGTGTTATCCAGCAGATTGGTGCTCCATTGTACCTCTACAACAACCCAATCAACAAATTCGTTGCAGGATTCATCGGAACACCTCCGATGAACTTCCTCAAGGTAAAAGTTCTTGAAAAGGGTGGAAAGGTAATCTGTGAAGAAGGTTCATTTGATGTAACTCCTTGTGCAGAACACCAGAAACGCCTCAAGGAATTTGTAGGTCAGGAAGTATGGTTCGGTATTCGTCCAGAAGACGTAGAATACTCAGAAAAACCAGCTAAAGACGCTATGCAGATGAAGATTGCTAACAAGGAACCACTTGGAGCAGAAACACATCTTTATCTTACAACAAATAAAGGCCAGAACCTCATTGCAAAAACACATGAAAATGTTCAGTTCCGCCTTGGTGAAACAGTTAACCTCATTCCTAACATGGACAAGGCTAAGTTCTTCTCATGTGAAGAAGGCGAAGTTAACATCATCGAAGACATCAAAAAAGAATGGTAATTTGTTAATTTCCTGATTTTTTGAAAAGAAAGCGGATTTCGTTTATGAAGTCCGCTTTTTTTATGTATTAAAAAAAAATGGATCTGGAGAATAAGAATATGAAAAAAATGTTTCTTTTATTTTTATTAAGTTTAAGTTCTGTATGTTTATATGCGGAAAAAGGGTATTCATATCTTGGTTTTGCTGGCAATGAGATAAAGGTATCAAGTTATCTTGTTGAAGGTGACATTATTTACTGGCAATATAATTTAGATCCTGCTGAAAAATTGCCATGGGTTCCTACTGGCTCAAATAACGGTAAAGATGAATATATTCAACTTAAATGTAATGACACAAATGAAATTTATATTTCGATTGGTTATGTCGATTCTGAAAATAAATCTCTGTACTATAAAAATTCACGCCCTAAAAAAATCAATGTTCATTTTATTTCAACAGGCGAAGATAAAGTCTATGAATTAAAAGATACTCCAGAGCCACAAAGAATAGTTCTTTCTGACAAAGAGGGAGGTGCAGGAGACATTAAAATTACATTTCTAGAAGTTTATGAGGGAACAAAATTTAAAGACCTGTGCATTAATTTTATCGCAAAGAAAAGATTTGTCGAAGAACTTTCTATTTATGACGATATAAAAAAAATTAACAGCAATTTGCAGAAAAAGCAATGCTATGTAAGGATTCTTTCTCTGGCACATGACAGTTACAGGCCTAAAAATACATTCAGGGGCTGCCCGGGAGAATCTTTTGCGCTTTTTAAGAAAAAGCAGTGTGAAAATTTTGTTTTTTATCTTGGAGATGGAATAGGAGTTACAAAGACTCTTTATGAAAAATATATTTTCCCGGAATTTAGAAAATACGGTTATGAAATTGAAAATATCAAATACGAAGAATGTCCTTATGAAGATGCAGGTGTAAAAGACGGAACATTTTGGGTTACTTTTTCGATAAACGGTGTTTCATATTATATGTCGCCATGGGTTTATACAGAAGATTATCTGATAGTACCGCTTGTTTACAAACGATAGATTCATCTTTACACACATTCTGATACCTGATACTCTTTACAAAAAATTTGCAGGAGAAAAAGTTATGAGACATTTTTCTTTGTGGAAGACAATAAAAAATGACAGGCTTGTAAATACTTGTTTAATATGGTTTTTAATGTTTAGTGTTTTTCTTGTATTAAATCTTGGTTTTGGAATTAATCTGGGAAAACACAAAGTATATTATGGCCGAGATTATATTGTGGCGAATATCGAAGTTGTTTTTGCAGGTCTTACTTTTTTGATTTCTGCCATTAGGATTTTTCTTGTCTTATATCTTTTGCATACAGGCGAAGAATATCCTGCAAAGGTTTTGACAAAAAATGTTTTTTATAAGGGAAGGGCAAAGTTAAAGGTTGCATATCAAATTGAAGGCGAGCATTTTGAAAAAGAAGTCACGATGGAAAATTCTGCTGATTCAGATAAGCTTTTAGAAAATGGACTTGCAACCGTTATTGCAAAAAAGACAAATCCAAAACGGATTATTATCGCCGAGTTGTACAGTACAGCGATGTAGGCGCGCGGAACTCGCGGGGTGTTATGCTGGCGTCAAACTGCGTAATCGCGCGACGTAATTTCAGCGCGGTTTGAACTTTCAACTTTTTATTGTCTTTATATATAAATTCATGCTATCATCACAACATGATTAGAAAGAATGCAGTTGTATTATACAAAAACTCTCCTGCCATTGTGCGCGACATTGAACAGGATAAATACATAATTCAGTTTTGTTCATTTGCGCTGACAAAAGAAAATATTGCAAAGTTTGGCTCAAAGGGCTTTACCGCACAGGAACAGAAAGTTCGCGAAAAAGATATAACTGTAATTTCTAAAAGCGAAACGCCTTCTTCATATTCACTTGAAAAAATTATTAAATACGAAAATGCAAAAATTGAAGACGGCATAAAAGAAGCATGGGAACTTTTACAAAGCGATGAGTCAACCGCCGGAAAAGCGATTTCTTTTTTTGAACTTATTGACTTGATTGACTCAGAATACACTGACGAAAAATCTTGGTACATATATTCACTTCTTAATAGCGGGGAAGAATTTGCTTTTGCGCCGGGTGCCGCGGGCGCTGGTACGTCGGGTGCTGCATCTTCGGGCTCTACGCCGGAAACCGCGCCTTGTTTTATTCCCCGAAGCGAAAGCGAAATTGAAGAGTTAAAGAAAAAGAAATTTGCAAAAGAAAACGAAGCTCAGATCCGTGCAGACTTTATTGCGCGCTTAAAACAGAAAAAGCTTTTGCCGGAAGATTCAATTTTTATGGGAGACGTCGAAGCATTTGCGCTTGGAAAGACTGATAAGTCCAAAACTCTTTCAGAGGCTGGCTTTAGTCAGGATGTAGAAAAGGCTCACAAGCTTTTAATTGATACAGGAATCTGGGATTATACACGAAATCCATTTCCTGCTCGCTGGGGGCTTTCTGTACAGTCGGCAAAAGAAGGTTTAAAGACTCCGCCGGATGAAGAGCGCGTAAAGGTTCCGGGAACGGCTTACGCAATAGACAACAAGTGGTCCGCTGACCCGGATGATGCCATCGCATTTGACGGCACTTATCTTTGGGTTCATATTGCAGACCCTGCAAGTACGGTTATGCCGGACAGCTCCATCGATAAAGCGGCGCGCGACCGGGGCGCGACGTTGTATATACCGGAAGGGGCAAGCCGTATGCTTGCAGAAGAATCTTTAAGCGACTATGCACTCGGGTTAAAAAAAGAAAGTCGCGCCCTCTCGTTCCGCCTTTTGCTCGAAGACAACTGCGCCATAAAAGAGTGCAAAGTGTTTAAGACATGGGTTGATGTAGAGTGCATCACTTACGAAGAAGCAGATCTCCGCAAGGACAGCCCTGAACTTAAGCCTTTATTTGATGTTGCAAGGCGGAACGTCGCGCGCCGCAACGGCCAGGGAGCGGTCAATATTGATTTACCAGAAGTTCATATTACTGTAGAACCAGAGACAAAAAAAGTTTCGATAGTTCCTGTGACTGATTTTGAGTCATCGGCTGTTGTCCGCGAGATGATGCTTTTAGCAGGCGAGGGGGCTGCGCATTTTGCATTTGAAAACGGTATTCCGTTCCCGTACGTAAGCCAGGAAGCTCCGGACATTCCAAAGGACTTGCCGGAAGGTCTTGCAGGCGAGTTTAAAAAACTTAAGGGTATGCATAAAAGAAGTGTCGGTGTTACGCCGTCGGTTCACTCAGGACTTGGAATCGGAATGTACAGCCAGGTTACAAGCCCGCTTAGACGTTATTCGGATTTGATTGCGCACCAGCAGCTTAGAGCCTTTTTGGACGGCCGCGATTTAATAGATAAAAACACAATGCTTGAGAGAATCAGCGCCGGGGATGAAGCTGCCATTGCCTGTAAAAAGGCTGAACGAAAAAGCAGCATGCACTGGACTTTGGTTTATCTTTTGCAGAACCCTGACTGGACGGGCGAGGCCATTTATGTTGACCAGAAGGGCTCTCAGGGACTTTTTATGATTCCGTCTCTTGCGCAGCAGACTCTGCTTATTCCTTCAAAGCAGCTTTCTCTAAACGATAAGATTACGGTTAAGGCATCAAAAATCGATATTCCGACACAAAATGTAATTTTTGTTGAAGTTTAGTACTTTTTTTTGTATTTTCGTTTGAATTTTTGCTAAATTCCGTAAATTTTCACAAAATTTCGCTAAAGTTTTGGAAAAAAATTGAAATTTATATTTTAAAACTGTATGAAAAAGTATACTTTGTAAATTTTACGTTTTCGAGCACTGTATAAAAAATAATACAATGTTATCGGCAACAAACTACTGTATATAAAAGTATACATTAAATTCAACAAAAACTTAATATAAATCAAGAATTTTACAATAGTTTAAGGATATACGAATTTTCTAAATCTTTATAATATAAAGACTTAGAAAAATTTTTCAATTTTTTTCATTTTTTTAACGAATTTTTTCAAACTTGGCACACTATGTGCTATATATCTAGTGTCGTTTATAAAAGCGATGTCCACCGGGCATCTGGAGAGAGGCTTTTACAGGCGATATTGATTGCATATTACCGGATTTATCATATACGGCATTATGGACATTAAGAGAGTAAATCAATAGAATAAGGGATGAAGGCAGATGCTTTCATCTCTTATTTTTTTAAACGGAGTCTTCGTTTTGAATTCTAAAAAGAGCGGTTCGCGAAAAACAGGTTCTAAAAATACTTCCAGGCGTTCAACTAAAAAAAAAGCCGGGCTTTTTAAGAAGAAAACAATTAAACCAAAGGTAAAGCTTGATCAGAATAAGGTAATGGGGCTTTGTGCTGCCATTATTGTTTTTTGCGCAGTTTTAATCGTTGCCGCAATGCTTGTTCCGGATTCTTCGATTCCTTTAAGACAGACAGATGGCAAAACGCCTTCGACTGTGGTAGAGAAAAATTCAACTCTAAATCAAAAAAATAACGGCCGCGATTCTGACAAAAAGGGTGGCGACCGTTCTTCTGAAAAATCCTGCGGAAAAAACGACAGCAAAAAACGTGACGAATCGCGTGGTCAATCTAAAGAAGCTGAAAAGAAAAAGGCTGAAGAGCAGAAAAAGCGTGAAGAACAAAAAAAATTAGATGAACAAAAACGCGCAGAAGAAAAAAAGCGTGAGGAAGAAAAACGTCGCGAACAGGAAAAACTTGAGGAACAAAAAAAGGCTGAAGAGCAAAAGAAAAATGAGTTTGCAGATATTCCTCCTGCTGTTAATAAGGCGCAGCTTGTTTTTGTCTTAGATGACGGCGGTCAAAATCTTAATCATCTTGAAAAATTCTTAAAGCTTCCTATGCCGCTTACGATTGCGGTTTTGCCGGGCCTTCAGCATTCTGCACAGGCGGCTGCAAAAATCCGTGCCGCAGGAAAAGAAGTTATTTTGCACCAGCCGATGCAGGCATTGAATGCCGCGGTAAATCCAGGCCCTGGGGCAATTAAGCCTGAGATGACTGATGAGCAGGTTCTTTCGACTCTGTTTAAGAATATAGATGAGATTGGGCCGATTGCCGGTATGAATAATCATGAAGGTTCTGCGATTACCGCGGATGAACATAAAATGGAAGTGATCTTAAAGTTTGCAAGTGAAAACGGAATTTACTTTTTGGATTCACGAACAAATAAAGATACAAAGGTTCCTTATGTAAGCAAGGCATTGGGATATTCCTATTATGAACGCAATGGACTTTTTTTGGATAACGTAAAGACGCGCGAAAATGCTCTGACAGAAATGAAAAAGAATATTGCAAAGGCAAATAAGGACGGCGTTGTAATTATGATTGGCCATGTATGGTCAGCAGATTTTTTGCCTGAGCTTTTATCTGATATTTATCCGGTATTAAAGCAAAAGGGCTATGTAATTACGACGGTTTCAAATTGTAAAGGTAAGAAATAGAGGCATATATATGAAGGTTTTAGGAATTGAATCCAGCTGTGATGAAACAGCCTGCGCAATTGTAGAAGATGGAAAGACAATTTTAAGTAATGTAGTTGCAACACAGATTCCTTTTCATAGAGTTTATAAGGGTGTTGTTCCTGAGATTGCAAGCCGCAAGCATGTTGAATGGATTTTGCCGGTTGTAAAGCAGGCGTTAAAAGAAGCAAATCTTTCTCTTGATGACATTGATGCAATTGCTTCGACAAACAGGCCTGGTCTTATGGGCTCTCTTTTAGTAGGTCTTACTTTTGGAAAAACTCTTGCGTGGTCTTTGGGGAAGCCTTTTATAGCTGTTAATCACATGCTCGGCCATTTGTATGCGGCTCATCTTGTAAATGATATTGAGTATCCGTATATCGGCCTTCTGGTTTCGGGCGGACACTCGATAATCTGCAAGGTGCAGGGCTTTGATGATATAGAAGTTATGGGAACGACTGTTGATGACTCTGTCGGTGAAGCATTTGACAAAGTCGCAAAGTTTTACGGCCTTGGATATCCTGGCGGTGTAATAATTGATAAGCTTGCCAAAGAAGGAAACGCCGCCGCCGCAAGCTTTCCGCTGCCAAAGCTTGACAGTAAAGAACATCGCTACGATGTGTCGTTCAGCGGACTAAAGACTGCGGTAATTCATCAGTGCGACATGTTCTGGAATAAGGATTTTGAAAAGACTAACGAGAATATGTGTGCATCTTTTCAGGAGACGGCATGTAAGACAATTGTGTCGCGCCTGTTCCGGGCGGTAGATGATACCGGTCTTAAGACGGTTGTTGCCGGCGGCGGTGTTGCGGCAAACTCGCGCCTTCGTGAGATGCTGGCAGAAAGAACTGACATTAAGTGCGTGTTCCCGCCTTTAAAATTGTGCGGTGATAATGGAGCGATGATTGCGGGTGTTGCATATCACTTTTTAGCGCGCGGCGACAGAAGTGGAATTGACACGACGGCTTGTGCAAGAATTCCTCAGTTTAAGAAAGGATTGCAATTACATAGAAGATAGGTTAGGCTCCGGTGTGCGCAGATTACGCAGTACGTGAGATGTGCGGATTTCGCAGTGCTTGAGGCGCGCGGATTGTGCAGTACGTGAGATGTTCGGGGGATTATGGAAGGAACGATGAAAGAATTAAAGGATATGACATTTGGATTTGTCGGACTTGGTCTTATGGGCGGTTCGATTGCAAAGGCTGTAAAAGATAAAATCTTTGGCGGTATTTTTTTAACGGATGAAGGAAAATTAAAAAATAAATCTTCTGGAAAAATCTATGCTGTTGATATAAATCAGGATTCACTTAAAAAAGCACTTGATGAAAAAATAATTGACAAGGCTTTTACAACTGGTGCAACTGATGCAATGCTTAAAGAATGCGATTTTGTTTTTATCTGTCTTTATCCAAAGGCAACTCTTGATTTTCTTCTGGAGCATAAAAAATCTTTTAAATCCGGTTCAATCGTGACTGACATAAGCGGTGTAAAAACTCACATTGCAAAAGCTTTTTTTGAGGACGCGATTGGAGGTGGAGATGCCGGCCAGACGGGCGCTGCAAAAGGATTCCGCGAAGATGTAGATTTTATTCTTGGACATCCGATGGCCGGAAAAGAAACTGAGGGCTACGCTTTTTCATCCGGAAATATTTTTGAGGGCCGCAATTATATTTTAATGCCGCAGCCCTGCAATAAACCAGAAAACCTTTTTCTTATGCGCGCCCTTATTACTAAGCTTGGCATCAAACGCATAATCGAAACTGATTATAAAACTCATGATCACAAGATTGCCTTTACTTCGCAGCTTTGCCACGTAATTGCTTCGGCTCTGGTTGACAGCGCAGAGGATAATAACATTACAGCCTTTGGTGGCGGAAGTTATGAAGATTTAACGCGCATTGCGCTGATTAATGCGCCGCTTTGGACAGAGCTCTTTTTATCTAATAAAGATGAACTTTTGTCTATGATCGGCTCGTTTGAAGAATCGCTTTCTAAGATTAAAAATGCAATCGAAAAAGACGATGCGGATAACCTTAAGGCAGTGCTGTCTGAGGTTCGTGCTAAGCGCGCGGAGATGGCAAAACTGTAATTGACAATCATATAACGGGAGATTAAAATCAAAATATGACAGATTTAGAAATGCTTGACGGGGCTATCCGTCGTGTTCACGATTTTCCAAAACCAGGAATTCTTTTTTATGACATCACAGGTGTCTTTGTAAATCCAAAAGCATTTGACTTTTGTATCAAAAAGATGGTTGAACTTTATAAGGATACAAAAATTGACGCTGTTGCAGCCGTTGAATCACGCGGATTTTTGTTTGCCGCTCCGTTTGCACAAAAGCTTGGCATTCCGCTTGTATTGATCCGCAAAAAAGGAAAGCTTCCTGGCGACACATATTCATGCAAATATGCGCTTGAATATGGAATGGCAGAAGTAGAAGTTCATAAATCAGATGTTGAAAAAGGAAAGACTTATCTTGTTGTTGATGACTTAATTGCAACAGGTGGAACTTTGGTTGCAGCACGTAATCTTATAGAGCAGGGCGGCGGAAAAGTTTCGGACTTCTTTGGAGTAATCGGACTTCCTGAACTTCAGTACGAAAAAGTTCTTGCTCCGGCAAAAATTACGACAATTATTAATTACGGCGGAAAATAAACCGTAAAATTTTTATAACCCCGACACAGGTATTGGAGACTGGCGCCGGGGCTTTTTAATGTTCAGCTTATTTAAAAATATGAGGAATTTTATGAAAACAAAATTTACAATCGTAACAATTGTAATTGCTGTCATGGCGCTTTTTGCCTCGTGTGGTGGAAAGCGCGATATCTGGAAAGATATAAAAGATTCGGACGAAGTTCCGGAAAAGGTCTGGGAAAATATCAGGAAAGCAAAATATGACTTAAATACATTTTCTCCAGATGGGTATACTTTTTTGACAAAGTTCCTTCCATCTATGGATATTGATGATTTTAATGCCTGTGTTAAAGCCGGAGTAGATGTAAATCTTGTTGATGCAAATGGAATTTATCCTTTGTTTGTATGTCTTAAAAGCAGTACGGAAGTCCGTCAAAAATTGTTTTCATATATCAAAGATTTTAATGTAAAAGATTCTCAAGGACGCAACGCTTATTGTTATGTTGATTTTGATAACACCGGTGCTGCTCAGGTATTTCTTGAGTTTGTTGACAAAAAACTTGATGTGAATGTCTGGGATGATGAAAATGAACTCTGGCCTTATTATGAAGCACTTAGAAGAGACCCGTATGATAATTCAAAATTAATCAATTTGGCCTTTGCAGAAGATTTTGTCTTATGTCCTGAACAAGAATTTTATCAAGGTGGTCCTGAGTTTTTAATGGAATCACTTGAATTAATTAAAGAAGCTCAGGATAATCCTCTTACAGAATTTTCACCTTCAAATAAAAAAATGGACCCGCCTGAGGATGCTCCAGAAAATTTTTTGTTGATGCCGGGATTAATACCTTCTGGCGAATGGGCAGAGGAGCGTGCTAAAAAAATTGATCACTATCTTATGTGCGATATGAAACTTGGATCACAGACTTACAAGGCCGGAACACGGGTAGTAATTGATGGTTATGCTGATCCTGAAAATGCAGATATTTATTCGTATGTAGACGGAGTGTTCTGTCACGATTATAAGATTCACATAGGTAACGATGTGTATAAAATTCCACAGCGCTACATAAGTATGTATTCATCAGAATATACTTTTCCGGGAACAAACGAAACTGTTCTTCTTCTTTCAACTTTTGCAATTACAGATCCTAATGACGACAGCGTGTATCCATCATCATTTCTTGAGGTATATGATTATGAATTTATAAAAGGGGTAGACGTTGTACTTGTAAAAGGTAACAGCGCATATAAAATTGATACTTCAGAAGAAGAAAGCGGTTTCTGCTATAACAATCTTCAAATTATGGATGGATCAAAATTTGCTGCATCTCCTGTAATTCATGGAAGCAGGTTTTATTCTCCAGTCAATACTTATGAAGGTTTTTATTACCTGTGTGGTAATAAGCTTAAATTTATTACTTTAACTCTTTTTACAGCTGTACCGGATGAGGCGGATTATGGCAATATTTATAAATATAAACTTATATTTGATGGACGCCAGAAATTAACCTTTGAAAAGAAAATTCAATTTGATGACGGCGAAGTAGCTGCTGTTAAAGATGTGTATGTCTTGTCAGCGCCTTATGTCTGGGAAAAAGAAGAGAATCGATAAATTGTGAATATCAGTTATTATCTGTGAGATAGATCTTAATTTTAATGAGGAATTTTATGAAAACAAAATTTATAATCGTAACATTTGTGATTGCTGTCATGGCGCTTTTTGCCTCGTGTGGTGGAAAGTCTGATATCTGGAAGGATATAAAAGATTCGGACGAAGTTCCGGAAAAGGTCTGGGAAAATATCAGAAAAGCAAAATATGACTTAAATACATTTTCTCCAGATGGGTATACTTTTTTGACAAAGTTTCTTCCATCCATGGATATTAATAATTTTAATGCCTGTGTTGAAGCCGGAGCAGATGTTAATCTTGTTGATGCAAATGGAATTTATCCTTTGTTTGTATGTCTGAATAATGAATACGATGTTATACATAAAATTCTTTCACTTACAAAAGATATTAATGTAAAAGATTCAAAAGGAAGAAATGTACTTACATATCTTGTAAAAACTAATGATGATATATTATATAAGTTTTTCTTACTTGTGGAAAAGGGTGTGGATACTTCTGTTTATGATTCAGAAGAAAATGAATGGCCGTTTATATATATTTTTAACGAATATCGTTCGGATACAAAGCTGATTAATTATATTTTATCTGATCAGTTTAAAATGTGCACACATCCTGATGCTGTTGAAGTTGATAATGACATTACAAGAAGATCTTTTAAGATGATTCAAGAAGCAAAAAAGAATCCGCTTAAAGAATTTACTCCTCCAAATAAAAAACAGACTCCACCGGATGATTTTTCCGGAAGATATTTAAAGATGCCGGGCTTAATTTTGCAGAGTGAATGGTCGATTGAGCGCGGTAAAGATATAAAACATTATTTGATGTGCGATATTAAAGTTGGCTCAAATACTTTTAAAGCAGGAACAGAAGTAAAAATTACTGGCCCTGCAGAGACTGAAAATCCTGACGATTATGTGTATGTTGACGGTGCATATTGCCGCGAGTATAAAGTTATGATTGATTACAGGGAGTATACAATTCCTGCCCGCTATATAAGTATGTTCTCTTCAGAGCATACTTTCTTTGACACAAAAGAAACGGTACTTCTTCTTTCAACCTTTGCATTTACAGATCCAGATTCAAACTGGTATCCGGAGGACTTCCTTGATACTCAGGATTATGAAAGTTTTGAAGTTGTAGATTTAGTGCTTGTAAAAAACAATGTCGCTTATAAAATTGAAACTTCTGAAGTAAAAGATGGATTTTGTTTTAAAAATCTTGAGATTATGGAATGGTCCCAGATTCACGAATCTCCTGTAATTCATGGAAGTCGTTTTTCTTCTCCTGTAGACTCAATTGAAGGCTTTTATTATCTTTGCGGAAATAAGCTAAAAAAGATTGTCGTGACTAATGTTTATTATGACAGTGAATACGAAAGAATTTTTAATGAATACATCGGCTTTGAATTAAAGTCAACCAATATGGAACAACTTTTGTTTAAAATGAGATGTTATTCAGAAAGTGAATATGACGGAGACGCCTATACTTATACTGCTTATAAGCCATATAGTCTTGTTGCGCCTTATATATGGGATGAAGACCCTGTATTTGAAGGCGGCTCTGATTATGACTCGGATGGTAAATAATCCAACGATATCTTTGGTGCTATGGACTTAACTCAAGGTAGCCTTGTTAATAAGAGTTTTTGTTGAATTATTTTACAACCCAGGTTCCGCCGACGGCGATGACATTAGATAGACTTAAATATTCTTTTGAGTTTTCTTCTGTGATTCCGCCGGTTGGAATAAACTTTACTTTACTAAATGGCCCTGAGAGGGCCTTTATAAATTTTATTCCGCCCAATACTTCTGCAGGAAATAATTTTAAAACCGAAAGCCCACATGAGAGTGCCTTCATTACTTCTGTCGGGGTTGCAACGCCCGGCACAACAGGGACTCCCTTTTTAATGCAGTAGGTGACAGTCTTTTTATCAAAGCCCGGCATCACGATAAAGCGCGCACCGTTTTTAATTGCGTCACGGGCAGTTTTTACGTCCGTAACAGTTCCGGCTCCTACGAGCATGTCAGGATATTTTTTAGAAATATGTTTAATGCAGTCGCCTGCATTTTGTGTGCGGTAAGTAATTTCTGCGACAGGAAGATTCTGATTTAAGAGCTTTTCTGCAATCTGTTCTGCCTGATTAATATCTTCTGCTTTTACTACGGGAATTATTTTAAGCTCAGAGAATTTTTCAAAAACCTTTTTTTTGTTTTCTAAATAAGTTTTATTCATTTTGTACCTGCCAGTCAGAAAGTGTAAATTGTTTTTCAAGCTCTTCTTCAATATCATCGTCAAGAAGATAAAAGAAATTTAGTCCTGTTCGTTTTTCAACTTCGTCAACGCTCACTGCATAGTCCCAGATAGAAAGCGGGCATTTGATGTTTGGCATAATAAAACCGATTCCAAAATATTTTCCGCCGCGGATTGCAAGAACTGCTTTATAATAAAATTCCGGGACTGCAACCTCGTTTGCACCGATAGTCTTGTATTCATCTTTTTCTAAAACCGGACCTGTCACGATGTAAAGCTTATCAAAGCGTTCTGCCATGTAGCGCACTTCGTGTTCAAGGTCTTTCCAGCTGTCGCGGTTAAAGCCCGGCGCCTGGGGACTCATGTTGCTCATATAAAAAGAGTCATCCATTGATTCTTTGTTGTAAGTTAAATCTGCGCAGGGTGCAAGGTGGCCGCGGTCGTAGCCTGACTGTTTGTAGTCTTCAAGACTGGCAGAGCCTGTAATTACGGCAGGGTCTGGCTTAAAGCTGTCTTTTCGTTTTACGTTTTTCTGGATTTTCTTTAAGTTAAGAGTGTAGGCAACCCATTCCGGCTGCTCGTAACGCTCGCGATAGCAGAGGGTAAAGCCGTTGTGGCGGATAATCTGGTGAGTGTCTTCTTTTTCTGGTGTGTCAAGGACGCCTTGAGTGTCTTCACTTGTTATAAAAAGGCTTTCTTTAGGGCAAAGAGGGAGTTCAAGCGGCAAAAAGTCTGCCTTTGAAACATTTATCGAAAGCGAGAGAATTACAGGTAAAAAAAGCAGCTGAATTTCATGCATAATTAAGTATACAACACAAATCTCTTGTAGAAAAGTCATTGTAGTGATAAAATAAATTCCCATAATAGAGGTTCTAATATTATGGTAAAATCAAAGCTTCAAAAAAAATATAAGTCAATTCTTGGTGAAAAAGAAACAGAACACGCAATTGTATTAATCAAAGATTTTTTTCAGCTTGCACTTTCTACTGAGTTGAATTTAACTCGTGTAACAGCTCCACTTTTTGTACGTTCATCGACTGGTGTTAATGATGATTTGAACGGAGTTGAACGTCCTGTTTCGTTCCCTGTAAAACAGCTTAACGAAGAAAAACTTGAAATCGTACAGTCTCTTGCAAAATGGAAGAGACTTAAGGTAACAGATTTAAATATGACTCCGGGATTTGGTATTTATACAGATATGAACGCTATCCGCCCGGATGATGATATTGATGCAGTTCACTCAATTTACGTTGACCAGTGGGACTGGGAAATGGCAATTGACGAAAAAGACCGTACGGTTTTTTACCTTCACGAAATCGTAGAAAAAATTTACCGCTGTATTAAGCGTACGGAATTTTATCTTTACGACAGATACGATCAGCTCAAGCCTGTTCTTCCTGATGAAATTACATTTGTTTATGCAGATGACCTTCAGCGTGAGTACCCGGACTTGACTCCAAAAGAAAGAGAAGCAATCGTATGCAAAAAGTACGGCGCTGTATTTATTACCGGTATCGGTGGAAAATTGCCTGACGGCTCAATTCATGACGGACGCTCTCCAGACTATGATGACTGGATTACAGAAACAGGTGACGGACACAGAGGTCTTAACGGTGACATCCTTGTATGGAACAGCGTAATCAACGCGCCGTTTGAACTTTCTTCTATGGGAATCCGTGTCAACGCACATTCACTTAAGCTCCAGCTCGAAGAGCGTAAGCTTACAGAACGCGAAAAACTTATGTTCCATAAAAAACTTCTTAAGGGCGAACTTACACAGACAATCGGCGGCGGTATCGGACAGTCGCGATTGTGCATGTTCCTTTTGAGAAAAGCACATATCGGAGAAACTCAGGTTTCTATCTGGCCGGAAAAAGTTCTCGCTGACTGCAAAAAGAAGGGAATCAAACTTTTACAGCTTCAGTAGAATTTATTAAAGCGCGGAGTCTTATGGATAAAGGTGAATACAGTTTTAACCGTGAAAATCTTGAAGATGCACTTAAAACTTTTGCTCAAAAAAAGATTACAGAATTTTATGTTCACGACGAAAAACTTGCTTCTGATAAAAAGCTTCTCATTCACTTTTTAAAGTCGGCTCTGCGCGAAGCGCCTGACGTGTATTATAATATCCGTATCAATGCGGATATTATCGATAACGAAGTAATTCAAAATGCACTTGAGCTTTTCTGCTCATTTGAAATTCCTTTAACAGAAAGTAAAAATAATATTGAACAAAAAGATAAAAAAGTTTTTCTATTTGACAAAAAACTTTATTCTAAAAAAGCGGCACTCTTAAATAATGCTGGAGTTGTTTTTGGTTTTGATCTTGATTTTGCTTTAAGTCAGGGAGACTCTTTTAAGGCATTCCGTGACAGAGTTGATTTTGCGCTGACTCTTTATCCTAATCACATTGATTTTCCTCAGCTTGAAAGTGATACCGGTGCGCCGCGCGGGGTTGAAAAATGCACTGGAACTTATTCAAGCCAGGATATTTCTTATTCAAAAAAAATTGCATCGGCTGTAAAAATATTTTACACGATGGGGCGTGCTGTTCCGTGGTTTAACATCGTATTAAATCCTCTAAAGATTGCGCCTTCTAAATTCTTTTCTGATTTTGCAGAGTGGCTTGAATGCAACAATGTTCCGTTTTTAAATTCTGAAAAAACTCAAAAGCTTTCTCACCGCGAAATAGAAAAAATGCAGCTTTTGTTTTTAGAAATGAAGTTTGAAGAAAAACATAAAGAACATCTTTTTGTAATTGCGCGTGACATTGTATCTTTATACGGAGCATTCAGCCGCGTAGATCAGGAAAATGAAGAAACGGTTTTAAATCTTTCGTTTAATCCGGATGATCTTTTAAGTCCTGCTTCGTTAAATCTTTCGTCTTTTTCGGATAATGTCTGTATGGAAGACTGCCGTATAAAAGTATACGCAGGTGAACAGGCTCCGGAATATGATTTTGTGTAAGTTTAAATTTTAACTTTTTATATATGCCAGGCGCGCTTTAAGGTTTATGCGCGGAATTAAATTATGAATCAGAACCTGAACTTTACAATTACTTCTAAAAAACGTCTCGATGTCTTTTTACGCGATGTATTACCACAGGCTGTTGGGTGCGAAATTTCTAACAGCAAAATCCGCCGCCTTATTATGGCAGGCTGCGTTATGGTTGACGGTCGTGCTGTGCGTGTTCCATCTTTTGAGTTACGTGTCGGTTCAAAGGTGAGTGCCATAATCGATAAAGAAAAACTTTTATACGAAAAGCAGACCGACGACATTAAGTTTGAAGTGACTCCAGAATCTGTTTTGTATGAAGACGATTATTTAATTTTTATAAATAAGCCTGCACATTTTCCGACAGAAAAGACGATTGTCGACTCGCGCGATAATCTGCATGACGCCGTTGTCCGATATCTCTGGAATAAAAATCCCGCGCTTCGAAATCCGCCTTATGTTGGCATTATGCACCGTCTTGATAAAGAAACCTCGGGTGTAATTTTGTTTACAAAAAAGAGGGAAGTGAACAAAGCAATTTTTGATATGTTTGATTCAGCAAAACTTTCGCTTGAGGGATCTGAGATACAACCTGCGCCGCGTGATAAAACCACAGTATTTTCACAGCCGGCTCCGCGCGCGAACCAAACCACGCTGGATGAAAGTGCTGACGTATTAAAGCGCGTTGTCCGTCCCGTTAAAAAAACATACATCGCAGCCGTTGTCGACTCGCCAAAAATCAGGGATTTCTTTACTGTTAAAAACTATCTTGGCCGCATAAGCTCAAAGTCATCGCAGGGAAAGTGGGGAAGTGTTCCACAATCTAAAGGCGGCATGATTGCCATCACAGAGTTTAAAGTCCGACAGCGGCGCGCGGGTAATTCAATTGGTCAAGACTCGACCATTTCACGGTCGCGCAGGGCCAATCTTCGAACAGGCATTTGCATCCTCGAATGCCATCCGATAACCGGCCGCACTCACCAGATTCGTGTTCATCTTGCAGAAAGTGGCTTTCCGATAATCGGCGACAGTCTTTACGGCGGCCGCGCAAATTCTCGCCTTATGCTGCACGCCGAGTCACTTGAGTTGATTCACCCTGTAACCGGCAAAAAACTGTGCGTAAAATCAGAAGCGGATTGGCAATCTTATTAAAATAAGAGTTGGGTATAATCTCTTTTTCCATAGATTATGCGGTCTATAAAAATATTATTATTTTTTTGTCTGTAAAATGTTAAGAAATTTTTATACTGAATGATCCTGTACGGCTTCGGGAGAGTAGTGAAGTATGTTAGTCATTAAACTTTTCCTTGAGATGTTTTTCTACATCTTCTTCAGAAAGCCAGCCGTTTTGTTCTCCCGAGAGACGGCCTTTTTCAAGTTCACACATAAGTTTTAAGGCAGCCTTTGTTTTTTCGTAGTTTTCCTGTTCTGCAATATCAACAATTGCATAAGCACCACGCCCGTTTTTTGTAAGGTAAACAGGTTCGTTTTCATGAACTTCCATAAGGACAGAAGCGTAATTTCTAAGATCAGAAACCGGACGAATTTTCGGCATAAAAGACCCCTTATCATGTGATAAATCTTACGTAAAATATTATAGCAGATATGATGAAAAAAGCAATGAATTAAAAAAAATCAATCCAAAAAAAAATCCCGCATACCTCTGAAGCATACTTCAAAGGCCGCGGGATTCTGCATA
>JAILNY010000138.1 GCA_024691105.1 Treponema sp.
ATTAGCAATCCGTTGTATTACCGCTCTACCACGCTTCCATATATATTCGGAGCGGGAGGGATTCGAACCCCCGGTACCCGAAGGTACAACGGTTTTCAAGACCGCCTCAGTACGACCGCTTTGATACCGCTCCAATGTTGCTTGAAAAACATAGCATAAAATTAATTATTTTGTCAATGGGTGAATTAAATTATTTAAATTATTTTTTTCTATGATCTGCGACTAGATTTGTGTCCGGGCGCTTTCGTGTTTTAATTGAATATGATGAAGAATCAAAATTTGTGTTATGAATAAAATCCTGAAGTGTTGCATAAAGATCTGTAGAAAGATATGAAAGCTTTGAGTCGATTAATTCCTTCAACTGCTTTTGCGGAGTCTGCACTTCTGACTGCTCTTTTTCAAGCATGATGTCATTTGGAGTAATTGAAAATACTTCTGTAATTTTTTCGATCAGATTAACGCTTATAGAAGAATTTGCGCCTTCGATATTTGCAACGTGCGAAACAGAGATTCCAAGTTTCTCAGCAAGTTCTGCCTGTGTAAGATGATATTGCTTTCTCAGCGTCTGAAGATTTTTTCCGATAACGCTGTTTATATCTCTCTTATTATTCATAATAGAATAATTTTATGGCAAAGACTTCATTTTTAACATCGACTGTCACAAATAAAATGTTTTGTATTACAAAAGGTGGAATTTGGCGATTTTGCGGAATTTCAGATAAACAAAAAAGGCCTTCAAAAGAGCCCAGGTGATCTACGGCACACCTGTCATCCGCATACCGTTGCTTCGTTCCCGATCTCGCGGGGTTTTGCGGCGACAAATTGCATAGGACCTGGACTCATTCAAAGGCCCTTTTAATAATGTGATACTAACAAAAACGATAGAAAAAATCAACAAGTGGCGCGCTACGACAGATTGTTCGTCATCACAATCTGTCGTAGCGCGCCTGTCGCGGAGCAAAACCCCGCGCGCTTTTCTATTCAATTACTCTGTTCTTTTTAAGATACTTGAAAACAGATTCGTCGCCGACAAAGTGGCCACAGCCGGCAAACAGGAAAGTCGTTCCACCCTGCTTTAAATAGCCGTCAATTTTTTTTGCCCACGCTTTATTTCGGGCAATTATTAAAGCATTGTAATATTTTTTTAATAATTTCTTGTCTTCTTCAAATGAATCTTTGATACTTGATGAAAATACTTCATTCAAACGCTCTTTATCATTTTTAAGATAAGCATCAAACAAAGCCTCAATACCTTCTTCTGTGCTTTCTTCATCAGCCAGTTCTGCAATTGTAGATTTTAAAATGCACATCTGCTCGTCGTAATTTCCTAAAGCAAGAACATCAAGCTGTGTTTCAACTGAATCAAGACCTTCCCAGGTTTCGCCACGATTAAGAAGCATTTTATAGAATTTCTGTTCAAGCCCAAGTTCAGATTTAAATGAACTGTTTCTTGTAACGTATGCAGTAAGAATTGTATTAGAAATCCATGGCTCAAGCGTATTAAAAAGACCTACCATTCTTTTACCGGTTGCTTCGCCACGCATGCTTGTTCCAAACTCGGTAATCGTTGCTGTATATACTTCAGCTTCCTCTTCTGAAAGGTTGTCTAAAATTTTTCGTCCACCGGTTTTAGAAAAACTAGAAAGCATACGCTCTTGAACTTTACTAGTAATCTCAGAAACACCTTCCTGAGAAATTTCGCTTACATAACGGTCAGCATCGTCAAAGGCTTCAAGAACAGTTTCTGAAAGCGGATACAATTCCTCTTTTCCTACGTGAATTGTTCCCTGAATATAAACTGTCGATTCGTTTCCTTTTGAATCGGTTCCTTTGATTACCCAGAAAAATCTTTCATCCGTTTCTGTAAGAGTTGCTTTTGGTTTTGCAAAAGTGAATGCTGCTGCAAAAATGAATGCAAAGCAAAATAAAATTCTTTTTTTCATAATTACTCCTGTTTTTATAGTATTCCAAAAACGCGGCCCTGCGACCTATACAATCTCGCGGCCGCCGACAAATAATTTTTTTACTCTTCCGATTAATTTTTTATTTTCAAAAGGACTTGCCTTTCCTTTACTTGAAAAATCTGCTGCATGAACAGTCCATTTTTCGTCAGGATCTACAAGAACTAAATCCGCATCATAGCCAGATTGCAAGAGTCCTTTTTTAAGACCTAGGATTTCTGCCGAGCGCGAAGACATAAGAGAAGAAAGTTTGTTAAGACTAAAGCCTTCTTCTTTAACAAGAACTGTGTTACAGACGGCGAAGGCCGTTTCGCTTCCGGTAAAGCCGGGAGCGCCCGAGGCTTTGTCGTCTGCTGTGTGCGGAGCGTGATCGGTTGCAATTGTGTCTGCAGTACCGTCACGGAGTGCGTCAATGACCGCGCGGCGATCTATTGAATGCCTTAAAGGCGGATTTACAAGTGCAAGTATTTCAGGGATTTTGTCTCCTGTTAATGCAATGTGATGTGGAGTTACTTCGCAAGTGCAGTCATAGCCTTTGGCCTTTGCATCGCGGACGGCATCAATCGAACCTTTTGTACTTACGTGACAGATGTGAACATGACAGCCAGCGATGTGAGCCAGTTCAAGATTGCGGTAAGTACAAGTATCTTCTGCAACCTGCAAAAGTTCATTTGCGGTAGAAAGATTTTGTGCGATTTCGTCGTAAACATTTTGCGGAACCTGAATGTCAGAAGGAATGACTCCCCATGCAGGAATCTTATATTCTTTCATCAGAGCAAGTGCTCGTTGTCTATACTCGCGCGCGCGAACTGCGAGGCTCGGGTCCTCGCAGTGACAACTTACGATTACGCCTTTTTCTGCTGCCTTTTTCATTCCATCGAGCATAATATCGGCACTTAAAACATCGTGACCGTCTTCGGTAATAACCGGGATATCTTTACTGTTGATTGAGTCGAGGTGCGATGTATCCTTGCCTTCAAAGCCACGCGTAATCGAAGTTGTCTGAAAAATGTTCGACATTTTTTTCGCGCGCGCTTCGGTGATGACTGCCATTGCCGATTCATAAGAAGAGATAACCGGATTTGTGTTCGGCATCAGTACTAAAGTTCCAAAACCGCCATTGCGTGCTGCAGCAAGACCTGAGTCCAGATCTTCTTTCTGCGGCTGACCCGGATAACGAAAATGCGCATGCATATCGATAAAGGCAGGCATCAAAGTTAAACCGTTTGCATCATAAATAATTGCATCGTCTGCAAAACTATTCCCGTTGTTATAAGAAGAAGGACGTGAGCCGTCGTTAAATTCAACCGAAATAATTTTTTCTTCGTTACAGACTACAAAACCTTTGCCGGTTGTGTCCCTGTCGATAAGGTTTGCATTGTAAATTATTAACATGCGTTTTCCTTTTGTTTTAAATTTATAAAAGCGCCTTTATAAAATTCAACCTGAAACTTATTCAAACAAATCAACAGTCTCTGGCTGAGGTCCGGCCTTGTACATTGAGTCGCAGTATTCACAGCGATAGAGCGCTTTTTCTTTATCTACAAGACGGAAAATCTGCGGAACGTAATGCTCTGTCACAGTAATACAACGCGGATTTTTGCACTTGATTACGTTTTCAACACTTGTCGGCAATTCCATCTTAATTTTCTTTACGATTTTTTCATCTTTAATTACATTCACCGTAATATTTGGATCAATAAAACCAAGAACAGAAAAATCGATATTGATAATATTATCAACCTTGATGATGTCCTTTTTTCCCATTGTCTTTGACGAAACGTTCATCACAAGGGCAGCTGTGAAGTTTGCTTTTTCAAGTCCCAGCCAGTGAAAAATTTTTGCACCGTAACCTGTACAGATGTGGTCAATTACAAGACCGTTTTTAATTGTATCTACATTCAGCATTTTTTTCTCCCAAAATTTTGCGCAGTGAAAAATTCACTTTGCACTAATCATTAAAGTGAACCTGTCACCTTTGCAATCAAAGCCATGCGTGCATACATTCCATACTTAACCTGTTTAAAATATGCTGCACGTGGATCATCATCAACATCCGGAGAAATTTCGTTTACACGTGGAAGCGGATGCAAAACAATCATGTCCTTGCGCGCAAGCTTCATTTTTTCTGAATCAAGTATGTAACTGTCCTTTAAGCGGATGTAATCCTGTTCGTTAAAGAAGCGCTCTTTTTGAACACGTGTCATGTAAAGAACATCAAGGTCACCGATTACATCTTCAAGTCGTTCGGCTTCGACATATTCAATGTTATGCGGCTTAAGAATATTTTCTTTCATGTAATCCGGAATTGAAAGTTCTTTAGGGCTTACAAAGATGAACTTATTTTTTGGATAGCGGCACATTGCCTGTGTAAGTGAATGAACTGTTCGTCCAAACTTTAAGTCGCCGCAGAATCCGATTGTCTGGTTTTCGTAACTTCCGTGAAGTGAACGGATTGTAAGAAGGTCTGTCAAAGTCTGTGTCGGATGAAAGTGTCCGCCGTCACCTGCATTGATAATCGGGCAAGCTGAATATTTTGAAGCAAGGAGGGCAGCTCCTTCTTTTGGGCTTCGCATTGCAATTACATCTACATAGGAAGATACAACGCGAATTGTATCTGCAAGACTTTCGCCTTTTGATGTTGATGTATAACTTGCATCAGCAAATCCTTCAACCGTTCCTCCAAGACGCAGCATTGCCGCTTCAAAACTCAAACGAGTTCTGGTACTTGGCTCAAAAAAAAGTGCCGCTAGAATTTTTCCGCGGCACACATCTTGAAATGAACTTGGGTCTACAATAATTTGTTCAGCCAATGAACAAATTTCTTCAATTTCCTGGACTGTCAGATTTTCTGGCTCGATTACATGACGACCTTTTAGCATAGGATCTCCCATCTTTTTAATTTTTTCTATACTACCACTCCGCGCCCTTTTTTTCAATTGCAGTAAACAAAAATTTTGACGAGGCTCTGTTTAATTAGTCTTCTTTCCCAGCACTGTAAAATCTTTTACCTCGTTGCAGAATACAATTCCACTGCCGGCTTTGCTAAAGCATTTAAGGTCGGTTATCGCTTTTACGATTGCCTCTTTTTTATCAGAAGGAACTAAAATCATGAGCATGTC